>CALGEE010000555.1 GCA_937881525.1 uncultured Sphingomonadales bacterium
TAGAGAGTGCGCATCACCAAAATCATGTCGCGCCGATCGAGTGGCCTCGCGAGAATACTACGAGAAAGTTGTTGTGGGGCGGGGGGCAAGGGAGCCAGGGGGCCATTGGAGTTGAAGGGCTTCCATTGTCCTCTGGTCCTCTTTTGATGTCAGGGGCGGATTATATCGTTCCGTCGTCTTGCCGTGCCTTGCTGGCCGCCATTGCGCGAAGGGCATAGATCGGAATGGCAAGCGTGATCAGGACGCGGGGGATGTGGCCAAGCAGCCAAAGCATGCGGATGGTCGCAGAGTTTTCCTCGGCTACCGGACCGGTCAGGGCGATGCTTTTGTAAAAGCCAAGCAGGTCCCCGATAGGTGATCCGACTGCCGCTGCCAGTCGCACATTGAGCGGCATGTGAAAGAGGATCGTGATCAACGATACCGCAAGATAAAGCCACAGGGTGATCACCCAGTTGCGCTTTGCCGCACCCACGTCCCAATCAAGTCGGGCCGACAGGATCAGACCGACGGGCATCAGCAAGAAAAGCGGCATGATCGTATAAAGGAAGTTGCTGAACTGAGGAAAGAATTGAGCAACAAAATCGGCAGGCGCGAGCGTCAGCCAATAGACCCCCATCGACAGCCCGATGAAGAGATTGGCGCCAAAGAAGGCGGCTGAGGTCGTAACAGCCAGCGCGTTGACGCGGCTACGATAAGACTGCGATGTCATGAGAGTGGCCTTGTTGTTGGGGAAAGCGAAGTCCGTTCTTCGCGAAGCGACGAAAGAGGAAGTCTGGCAGAATACGGCCCAAAAATCCGATTTGGCACGACTGGCCCAACCCTATCGCGGTCCTTGCGCCACGCAGACCCCTAGAGATGTCACGCACTGGGTCGGCAGGCATTTTCTTCGGGGTCAGTGGTGCCGTGGCGTTGATTGTGATCTCGCTCTCGGTTTTTTGCAAAGTGTCGGGGTTGGACTTGAAGTCATAGGGCAGGAATTTGTCCGCATTATTGACAAGTAGATTAGGTCGCCCTTGCTGGTCCTGATCGTCGGCGCGCGTTACTTTGCCTGCGACCGCCTGCGCCCTGGTCAAGCGCCCGGCCTCCCCAAGCCTTTGGGCCGCGCGCCCATGGATGCTAATTGTCTTCGCACGCGCCACAAGTTGCCAGGTCAGTGCAAGACTGCTGTTCAAGCGGCTTCCGCTGACGGAGTTGATCGTCGATCTCAGGTCCAAACCCAGTCTCTCCAAGTGTCGAACTCGTCTTGACGGTAAACGTGGGGATGGCCGTCTTCCACCACTCAAAACTTGCAGATCGTTCCAAAGGCTTGCAGATCGCCTCATGTCCCATGCAAGAACAATAGCGATACCCGACCAGCACCTCTGCCGCTTTGGCCGGCCCCATCTATGGGATTCTAAGTGTCTAGCGGGCAAAAGTTTCTACCCGGACAGGGATAGTGGCGGCGAACCGCAATGACCGGGCCCATCACGAAACCGCCGATGAGCACATACACCCATAGCGTCGTTGCCTGGACCTTTCCGCACTCCTCAGACAATCTAACGACAAGCGCAAACCAACGCGCTGATGCGGCAGGATCAGTCGACCTGGTCGAGCGAACTGCAGCTACGCCCCTGGGTCGAGCGGTTTTGAGAGTTTTGGGTGAGCTGGTTGCGTTTGAAGGGCAGGTCCGGGGGTTGCCGTTCATGCGCTGCGCGGCGAATGGATGACGTCAGCCCAAAGCGCCATCTGCAAACACCGCAGCATACTCCAAAAAAAGGGCACTAGGCCGGCTGCTCTGACTGGATTTCCTCTGCAACCCTCAGCACGTCACCTAGGAACCCATCAATATCCGCGGGTTGGGTGCGGTGGTTATTGAAGGCACAGCGAAGAGCATGTTTGCCTTGCACCGTCGTGTCCGAAGGCACAGCGAGCCCGCGCTCCTGAATTCGAAGCATGATTTCGGTGTTGAGGGCTTTGGCGGCATCCTCATCCGCCGCGATATGGCGGAAGCACACGATATTCAGGTCGACCGGGGCCACGAGTTCCAGAAGCGGATGCGCTTCTACCTGGACGGCCATATAGCGGGCGAGATCAATGTCTTGGGCAATGAGACGCCCGAACTTTGCGGCACCTTGTTCTTTGAAAGCCATCCAGATTTTCAACGCACGAAAGCCACGGCTTAGCTCCAAGCCGTAGTCGGCAAGGAATTTTCCCGCGATCATTCCGCGCTCTTGGAGTTCCAGATATGGACCGTGCATTTCGAAGGTGGCAAAGTGTGCCTCAGGGTCCTTGATCAGTACAGC
>CALGEE010000556.1 GCA_937881525.1 uncultured Sphingomonadales bacterium
GAAATCCAGTTTCTGGCCTATCTGCACAATGCCGAGGACCAGATCCGCGGCGAAGCGGCGACATTGTCTTTCTTTTCAAACCGGCAATATCGTAACCCGATGGTCATACGCATTGCAGGACTACCCTATCAAAAGGGTTTTGGCGGGCATTTCCATAACGACAATAGCCTGGCTGTTCTCACCGATATTCCTGGCATCATCGTCGCCTGTCCGTCAAACGCATCGGATGCGCCTGCCATGCTGCGCGAGTGCGTTCGCTTGGCGCATGAAGATGGGCGCGTGGTGGTCTTTATCGAGCCGATTGCGTTATACCATAGCAGCGACCTGCATGCGCCAGACGATGGCGGGTGGACCGCGCCCTATCTGGCGCCTGAGGCGGATACAGCGATAGCTCTGGGTACGCTGGGTCAATTCGGTAATGGAACTGAACTTGCGATTATAACATACGGAAATGGTTATTTTCTTTCGCGTCAAGCTATGTCCGAATTAGAGGCGGAGGGCATCGATATAAGGATCATTGATCTGCGCTGGTTGCATCCCCTTGAACCCGACGCGATTGCGGCTGCCGTTGCCGATTGTCGGAATATCCTCATTGTAGATGAATGTCGTCGGTCGGGTAGTCTGAGCGAGAAGCTGATGACCATATTGACCGAGGCGGGTCGCGGGGATGTTACGAGCCGGATTACCGCCGAAGATTGCTTCATTCCATTAGGACCAGCGGCCGAGCTGGTCTTGCCGAGCAAAACCTCCATAATAGAAGCGGCGCGGGCGGCGGTCGCATGAAAAAGCGGGCCTTGGTCGTTTGCCCCGGACGCGGGACGTATAATGCGGCCGAACTCGGGTATCTGCAAAGGCATCACGCGGCGCGTTCAGACCTGATAGCAACCGTGGATGCGGCCCGCGTAGCCACGGGGCAAGTCCCCATCTCGCAACTGGATAGTGCAACCAAATACACGCCATCGGTGCATATGACTGGTGATAATGCATCTCCCTTGATTTACGCCTGCGCGATGGCTGACTTCGCCGCGATTGACCGTGACCGATTTGATATTGTTGCTGTTACAGGCAACTCAATGGGATGGTATCTGGCGCTGGCATGCGCCGGCATTCTTGATCTCGCAGGCGGAGCGCGGCTGGTCAACAATATGGGCGGGTTAATGCACCAGCAGGGAGCCGGGGGTCAGATTGTCTGGCCCATTGTTGATGATGATTGGCAAATACAGGAAAATAATATATTATTTGTCAGAAATTTGCTAGCCGAAGCGAAGGCAGTTTCTACAATCAAAATTTATGTTTCTATCCGGCTTGGGGGCATGATTGTTTTGGCAGCAGACGAGGCTGGACTGAAATGGCTTATGGAGCGCCTTCCCAAAGACGACCGCTTTCCTTTGCGCCTCATGCACCATGCGGCTTTTCACAGTCCCTTGTTGAACCACGTCGTGCCGATAGCGCGCGCCGAAAATCAAGCCAGCGACTTTGGCAGAGGCGATATTCCTGCAATCGACGGGCAGGGGTGTATTTGGTCGCCCAGCGCGTTCAACCGCGAAGCGATTTACGACTATACGTTTGGCGCGCAATTAACCGACAGTTATGATTTCACCCGTGCGGTTCAAGTCGCGGCGGCTGAATTTGCGCCTGATACGATCATTGTATTGGGACCCGGCACGTCATTAGGTGCGCCAACCATTCAGGCTCTGATTGCCTCTGGCTGGCGCGGACTGTCTGGTAAAGCCGACTTCCAAGCGCGGCAACAGGATGCCCCTATATTGATATCGATGGGCATGGCTGATCAGCGTATTTGGGCCGAGAGCGAAATGGTGCATACGAATAAGCGCTAGACGCTCGGTCGCTTCAGGATAAAGGGAAACGCGATTGTGCAAGGCGAACGTTTGCTGCCTTGCCAGGAGACTGATGAAATGCGTGACCATAGTTCCAATTTGCTGCTGTTTGGGGCGACGGGAGATCTCTCTCGCCGCATGCTGTTGCCGTCCTTATATGCTTTGCACGCCGATGGCTTGATTGAACCAAACCTGCGCATTTTTGGTACCGCCCGCAGCGCGCTGACGGACGACGCCTTCCGCGACATGGCCCGCACGGCTTTGTGTGAATTCCTGCCAGATGACCGTAAGGCAGAAGGGTTGATCGACGCCTTCCTGCAACGCCTGCATTATGTTCCGCTTGATGCCTCAGACCCTGATGGCTTTGCGGCACTTGCCAGGCGGATTGGAGACATATCGGGCGGGTTGTCCATCTTCCTTTCGACCGCGCCGTCACTTTTTGAAGCAACGATTAAGGGTCTGCACTGCGCGGGGTTATCGGGCGAGAATGTCCGCATTGGCCTTGAAAAGCCGTTGGGCACTGATCTCGCCTCCTCCTGTCATATCAATGATGCCGTCAACGCGGTATTCCCCGAACAGCGCACCTTCCGTATCGACCATTATCTGGGCAAGGAAACCGTCCAGAACCTAATGGCGCTGCGCTTTGCTAATATGCTGTTCGAGCCGCTATGGAACGCCAATGCTATCGCGCATGTGCAGATTACCATCAGCGAGACTGTCGGGCTCGAGGGACGCGCTGGCTTTTATGACGATACTGGCGCCTTGCGTGACATGGTCCAGAACCACATGTTACAACTGCTTGCGTTGATCGCGATGGAGCCGCCGGCAAGTTTGGATGCGACCGCCATTCGCGATGAGAAGGTTAAAGTACTTCGTGCGCTGCGTCCGGTGGTTGAGGGCGATGTTGTAACCGGCAAATATTCTGACGGCGCAGTGAATGGCGATGCGGTTAAAAGCTATGAAAGCGATCTTGGCAAACCGTCGGACACCGAGACCTGTGTCGCTATCAAGGCCTATGTGGACAATTGGCGCTGGCAGGGCGTGCCGTTCTTCCTGCGCACCGGAAAGCGGCTCCCCGAAAGACGCAGCGAAATTGTTATCCAGTTCAAACCAGTCCCCCACAATGTGTTTAGGGATCGCGGCGGCAAGCTTGAGGCGAATACCCTCATCATCCGTTTACAGCCTGAAGAATATGTAAGGCTATTGGTTATGGCGAAAAAGCCCGGTCTGGATCGTGGTGGTGTTACTTTACGCGAAGTGCCGTTGGACCTGTCGCTCACGGCAGCCTTTGCCGGATCGCGTCGCCGGATTGCCTATGAAAGATTGCTTCTGGACCTCATAGAAGGCGACCAGACGCTATTTGTGCGCCGGGATGAGGTTGAGGCCCAGTGGGCCTGGGTTGATGCTATACGAGCCTTATGGAGCGTTACAGGACTTAAGCCAAAAGCCTATGGCGCAGGCAATTGGGGTCCCAATGCAGCGATTGCACTTACCGAACGTGATGGAGTGAGTTGGCATGAGTGAGATGCACGCAACAGTTGAAGCCGTCACTGCGCGCATTGTCGGACGGTCTAAGCGCGGACGTCAGGCTTATCTCGACCTGATAGCCAAGCAACGCGACGCTGGCGTCAACCGCCCTGTCTTAAGTTGCGGCAACCTTGCCCATGGCTTTGCTGCGAGCGGCGAAGACAAGGCATCTATCCGTGATGGCAAGGCGATGAACATCGGCATCATCAGTGCCTATAATGACATGCTGTCCGCGCATCAGCCTTATGGCCGCTATCCCGAGCAAATGAAGATCTTCGCGCGCGAGGTTGGCGCCACTGCGCAAGTCGCAGGTTCAACCCCCGCGATGTGCGACGGCGTGACGCAGGGGCAGGATTCGATGGAACTGTCTTTGTTCAGCCGCGATGTCATTGCCATGGCAACGGCGGTTGGCTTAAGCCATGGCATGTTCGAAAGCATTGCGATGCTTGGCATTTGCGACAAGATTGTTCCCGGCCTGTTGATCGGCGCTTTGCGCTTTGGCCATTTGCCAACCATCCTTGTGCCAGCCGGGCCCATGCCGTCGGGCCTTGCCAACAAGGAAAAACAACGTGTTCGGCAGCTTTATGCCGAGGGTAAAGTGGGCCGCGCCGAATTGCTTGAGGCGGAGGCCGCGTCTTACCATAGCGCGGGCACCTGCACATTTTACGGCACCGCCAATTCCAACCAAATGATGATGGAAGTCATGGGGCTGCATATTCCCGGTTCCGCCTTTATCAACCCCGGCACGAAATTGCGGACCGAATTGACCCGTGCCGCCGTCCATCGCCTGAGTAAAATTGGGTGGGATGGTGATGATTATCGGCCCTTGGGCCTTTGCGTGGATGAAAAGGCGATTGTGAACGCATGTGTTGGGTTGCTCGCAACGGGGGGTTCAACCAACCATGCGCTGCATATTCCGGCAATCGCGCGGGCGGCGGGGATCATTATTGATTGGGAAGATTTGGACCAACTGTCCTCTGCTGTGCCGTTGATTGCGCGGGTCTATCCAAATGGATCGGGTGATGTGAACCATTTCCACGCGGCAGGCGGAATAGGCTATGTCATCCGCGAACTGATAGACGCAGGGCTTCTCCACCGCGATATCATGACCGTCGCGGAAGGGGATTTGGCCGATTATGGGCGTGAACCCGTTTTGGAAGACGACAAGCTTGTGTGGCGCGACGCGCCTGCGGTGACCGCAGATGACAGTATGCTGCGCTCGCCATCCGCGCCGTTCAGCCCCGATGGTGGCATGCGTTTGGTGATAGGCAACTTGGGTCGTGCGACGTTCAAGACCAGCGCGGTTGATCCAGCACGCTGGACTATCGAGGCACCGGTTCGGGTATTTCATGAACAAAATGATGCCCTCGCCGCATTCAAGGCGGGCGAGCTTGATCGCGATGTCATTGTCGTCATCCGTTTTCAGGGGCCTGCCGCCAACGGCATGCCTGAACTCCACAAGCTGACGCCGCCATTGGGTGTGTTGCAGGATAAAGGCTTTAACGTGGCGCTCGTGACCGACGGACGTATGTCGGGCGCATCGGGCAAAGTGCCCGCGGCGATCCACTTAAGTCCCGAAGCTGCACGTGGCGGGGCCATTGCAAAGCTTCAGGATGGCGACGTCGTGCGCCTGTGTGCTACCAGCGGCACTTTGTCCGTGCTGGTCGACGACAGTGAATGGGCCGGTCGTGCACCAGCCCCGACGCCCGTGGCGCAAATGGGAACCGGACGCGAGCTGTTTGCACTGATGCGCGCACCGGCCGACGAAGCGGAAAAGGGCGGGTCAGCGATGCTCGCGGCGGCGGGGCTATGACCGCGATTGTCGCCGTCGATATTGGCGGAACCCACGCCCGTTTCGCAATTGCTGAAGTGGATGCGGGCAAGGTCATCAAGCTTGGTGAGGCGGTAACGCTGAAGACAGCAGAGCATGCCAGTTTCCAAACCGCGTGGCAGGAATTTCAGCGGATGAACGGAGCGCCGCTTCCGCGCGCAACCGCTATCGCCATCGCAGGGCCCGTTGATGCTGATGTGATTAAGCTGACCAACAACCCGTGGATCGTCCGCCGGTCGATGGTGTGTGAAAAGCTGAATGTCGACAGGTTCGTTATCGTCAATGATTTCGGCGCTGTTGGCCATGCCGTTGCGCAAGCTGGACCAGAGCATTTCCATCATTTGACTGGCCCTGATCAGGCGTTTGCACCCGAAGGCACGCTGAGCATCATTGGCCCGGGAACCGGTCTTGGCGTCGCACATGTCGCGCGCACCGGCGGCGTCTATCATGTGCAGGCCACTGAAGGCGGGCATATCGATTTTGCACCGCTTGATACCATTGAAGATGCCGTTTTGGCGCGCTTGCGCAAACGTTACCGTAGGGTTTCGATTGAACGGGTGGTGTCCGGTCCGGGGCTGGTTGATCTCTACGAAACGCTCGCCGCTATCGAAGGCCGCGCGGTTCAGCAATATGATGACAAGACGCTCTGGCAAATGGGCATGTCCGGTGAGGATAGCCTTGCGGCGGCGGCCGTTGACCGTTTTTGCCTGTCGCTGGGCAGCGTTGCGGGTGACATCACGCTGGCTCAGGGCGGCTTTGCAGGAGTCGTCATAGGGGGCGGCCTAGGGCTGCGTATTAAGGACAGCTTAGTGCGTTCGGGCTTTGCTGAACGTTTTCGCGCCAAAGGCCGCTTTGAAGGAATGATGGCCTCTATCCCCGTTAAACTCATCACCCATCCGCAGCCCGGCCTTTTCGGCGCAGCGGCGGCCTATGCCCAGCAATATATCGAGAAAGAATAGCCAATGACGCCCGTTGAAAAAATCATGCGCACCGCGCCCGTTATTCCGGTGCTGGTAATTGAGGATGCGGTTCACGCGCGGGCCATCGCCGAGGCGCTTGTTGCAGGCGGGTTGCCAGTGCTTGAGGTCACGCTGCGCACCGCAGCGGCCTTGGACGCGATTGCTGAGATGAAGAGAGTCCCGGGTGCAATTGTAGGCGCAGGCACAGTCGTAGACGTGCCGGGACTGGATAGCGCGATAGCTGCTGGCGCGGAATTCATCGTTTCGCCAGGACTGACCGACACTTTAGGTAAGGCGGCTATTGCAAAAAATATTCCGTTCTTGCCAGGCGTTGCCAGCGCCGGTGACATCATGCGTGGTCTTGACCTCAGCCTTACCCATTTCAAATTCTTCCCGGCGGAGGCCAATGGAGGCCTTCCTGCACTTAAATCGTTCATTGGGCCGTTTGGCCAATGCAAATTTTGCCCAACAGGGGGCATAAAACAGGACACGGTGGCAGACTGGTTAGCCGTTCCGGAAATTTTATGTGTTGGCGGTAGCTGGCTTGTTGGTAAAGGCGTTCCAGATGTTGCCGCGATTGAATCGGCAGCGCGTGCCGCATCGGCATTACGAAACTAATGGAGACGAGAGCACATGGCCGAAGAAATCGAATGGTGGGATTTTGACGCTGCAGAAGATCTAATCGACGCCGTGGTCGGCGATGTCAGCTTTATCATTGAAAGCGCACTTGACGCCCGTGGACAGGCACTTGTTGCATTCCCCGGCGGCTCAACGCCAAAACCGATTTTGGAAAAGCTCGCTCAAGCCAATATACGTTGGAAGAGTGTCACGATTATTCCAACCGATGACCGCCTTGTTCCGGTCGACAATCCGATGTCCAACGTCGCTATGATTGCCAAAATCTTTATCCCAAAGGGTGCGCGGGTTTTGCCAATCGCAAGCGATGCCGCCGACCACAAGCTGGCTGGTAGCGCTGCAAATGCAAGATTGGCTGATTTGCATTGGCCACCTGATTTGGTTTGGCTTGGCATGGGTACCGATGGTCATACTGCATCGATTTTCCCTGGACCTGATTTGGAATCGGCCATGGATGGGGGCAAAGATGTGCGCGCAGTCGGGGTTGCACCTGATCCGCTACCGCCAGAAGCACCTGTTAACCGCGTAACGCTAACTGGCACCGCCATCGGTGCGGCGCGGACTGCCATATTGGTAATCAACGGCGCACAGAAGCGCGAAGTGCTGGAAGCGGCAATTGAGCAGGGAAGTAAGTCGGCTTATCCGGTTGGCCGCGTGCTCGACAAAATCGTCGTGCCGGTCGACATTTACTGTCTCGACGATTGAGTTAAGCGCGGCGTAGCTTGTCAGGCGCCCTTTTTTCGTTAAGTTTTTTGAGATAAGGCGGGACGTCGAACTCGGAAACCCGAACGGGTATACGCGCGTCTTTCGGATTTATGACTTTATCAAAGGCAACGCCGATGCGCCCGTCGATCGCCCATGCCACGTGCCCGCCAAACCAGCCAATGTTCTAGATCTTAACATCTATACGCTCATCACGCGACAGGCCGTTCGGCACTTCAACCATCAAACCGCCTGCGGACAGATTGCGGATTCGCACTTCACGTTCTTCCTGATTGCTCGAAAAACGTAATACGGCCTTAAGTAACAAACTGTCGCGATTCATTTTTCGCTTGGCAGGGGAGAATGTGTCGTCGCGAATTGAGTCATCCATGTTGCAAAACCCAGCACAAAGTTAGTTTTAGAGCAGTGCTGATCCGTGGCATGGAAAAATTGCCGATAGGTTAATGGCTGCAGATCTATGACTATTTTCTAGCTTGTTATTAAAGGCATAGGTTAATCAATCAGTCGTCGCGTGAAACCCGTTCCTGCCTCTCGTGACGCTCCTGGGCTTCAAGCGTCATCGTTGCAATCGGCCGAGCACGCAGGCGGGCCAAAGAAATAGGCTCGCCTGTAACTTGGCAATACCCATATTCGCCTTCGGTGATGCGGCGTAACGCAGCCTCAATCTTTGCGATAAGTTTGCGCTGGCGATCACGAGTACGAAGCTCAATACCCCAATCGGTCTCACTGGATGCACGATCGTTGAGATCTGGTTCACGCATCGGACCGTCCTGCAAATGATTCAGCGTACCTTGCGCCTCAACTAATATGCTGTTCTTCCAATCGACAAGCTGCTTTTCAAAGAAACGCAACTGCCGTTCGTTCATAAATGGTTCGTCAACAGTCGGGACGTATGATTCATCCAAATCAACGTCAGAAATTCTCATTTCGCTGGTCGCATCTTGAGGCTTGGCGCTTGGGCCCATAGTAATTTCCCCACCTCTGGCCGGTCCTCCAAAATGAAGTAACCTGCGTCTAAATCTCTCTAGGCGGCGCTATAGACTTGGGCCAAAAGCGGCACAAGGGCCAAATGTTTCGGGTCATCTTCAATTTTGCAAAAGCTGTGGAAACGATTACATGCGAGCAGAAGATATTTTTCATACAGTTCCCACACGTGGTTTTTATGATTTAGCGGTTGAAAAATTGAGATATTTTTCGAATTAAGTTAATGATAGCACTTGTTATCATTGCGTTTCGGTTAACGGTCTGCACTGTTGTCAGCATACGTTAGTTCGGTAAATGTTGGTCCGAACATATGTTTCGTTGCGGGAGAAGGACAAGGCAAGAGGTCCGGCGTAAGCGTTGTGCAAACAAGGCGTGCGCGCTCGCCCTTTTTCATTGCGAAACGGCGGCTTGCGCGGCATAGCGTGGAGCCATGCATGACCTGAAATATATCCGTGAAAATCCACAAGACTTTGACGCTGCTTTGATTCGTAGGGGCGCTGCCCCCGTTGCTGCATCCATATTGGCTTTGGATGAAAACCGACGCGCGATTCTGACAGAAATGCAGAATGCGCAGGCCCGCAGAAATGAAGCGTCTAAAGCCATTGGCGCAGCCATGGCTAAAGGTGACACCGCCACTGCCGAGGCGTTGAAGGCAGAGGTCGCGCAGTTGAAAGACACATTGCCTTCGTTGGAAGAGCGCGAACGGTCGGCTGGCGCCGAACTCGACTCATTGGTCGCGGGACTTCCGAATTTGCCCGCTGTAGATACGCCCGATGGCGCTGATGAAACAGACAATGTCGAAATCGCACGCTGGGGTTCGCCGCGGAACTTTGACTTTGAGCCACGCGACCATGCCGATGTCGGCCCCGCACTTGGCCTCGATTTTGAAACCGGCGTTGCTATTTCTGGCGCGCGTTTCACATTCATGCGGGGACAGATGGCCCGGCTCAACCGAGCTCTTGGTCAATTCATGCTCGATTACCAGACAGCACAGCGCGGTTATATAGAGTGCGCAACGCCTTATTTGGTGCGTCAGGAATCGCTATTTGGAACAGGGCAGCTGCCAAAATTTGCGGAAGACAATTTCCAGACTACCGATGGCCGCTGGCTCATTCCGACCGCCGAAGTATCGCTGACCAATAGCGTACGTGAACAGATTTTGGAGGAGAGTGCACTGCCGATTCGGTTGACCGCCCTGACCCCCTGCTTCCGTTCCGAGGCAGGCGCGGCGGGACGCGACACCAAAGGCCTGATCCGCCAGCATCAGTTTGAGAAAGTTGAACTGGTCTCCATCGTCCGTCCCGAGGACAGCGCCGCTGAACATGAACGTATGGTAGAAAGCGCCGAAGGCATATTGCAAGCGCTTCAGCTACCCTATCGTAAAATGCTCCTGTGCACTGGTGATATGGGCGCCAGCGCGCGCCGGACCTACGATCTTGAGGTCTGGTTGCCCGGCCAAGGTCTGTATCGCGAGATATCAAGCTGTTCGAACTGCGGCGACTGGCAGGCGCGGCGCATGAATACGCGCTATCGGGCCACTGAGACCAAAAGCAATGTGTTCGTCCATACGCTGAACGGCTCGGGGCTAGCCGTAGGCCGCACGCTAGTCGCAGTTCTTGAAAATTATCAGCAGCCGGATGGCAGCGTCATCATTCCGGATGCTTTGCTGCCTTATATGGGCGGTCTCACAAAATTGGAGGCAACAGCCTAATGCGTATATTGCTGACCAATGATGACGGGGTGAATGCGCCGGGTCTTAAGGTGTTAGAGGCGATTGCCCGCACAATTAGTAATGATGTCTGGATTGTTGCGCCTGCCGAGGAAAATTCGGGTGCCGGCCATTCCCTTACCCTGACCAAGCCTTTGCGTATTCGCCGGCATGGGGATAAGCATTATTCGGTTGCGGGCACTCCTACGGATTCCGTCATGTTGGGCATTGGGGTCATCATGAAGGATATGAAGCCTGACCTGATCCTATCCGGCGTCAACCGTGGCGCCAATTTAGGCGATGATGTTACCTATTCAGGCACGGTCTCCGCCGCGATGGAAGGGGCGTTGGCCGGCATTCGCTCCATTGCACTGAGCCAAGTCTATAGCAAAGAAGGCATGGCCGACGCTGTCCCCTTTTCGGCGGCCGAAGCTTGGGGTGAGCGCGTTCTTCGTCCGTTGCTTGATATGCCAGACACGCCGCGCACATTGACCAACATCAACTTTCCGCCGCTGCTGCCGCAAGATGTAAAAGGTATCAAAGTCGCGCGTCAGGGCTTTCATGATTACAGCCGTGGTTCGATTGTCAAAGGGACGGACCCGCGCGGATATGATTATTATTGGTTTGGTTTGCATGGCATGTTGCACACGCCGGGCCATGACACCGACCTTGAAGTCATTGAAGATGGTTATATTGCAGTCACACCTCTCCAACTTGATCTGACCCATCATGAATCTTTGGCGACGTTGAAGCATAGATATAACATTTAGGGGGCTGAGGATGCGGTTGAGGTTAATGGTGATTTCGAAATCCGCAAAACCCGCCGGAGGTCACTTCTCTAAGCTATGTGGATTCATTCATGGCTGATCTCAATATCCCGACCAAATTCAAAGTAGCGCTTCGCCGTGCAAGCAAGTTGCCGGTATGGGCGGACGTGCTCCTTCGGCTGTCGCTGGCGTTCTTCCTGATTTTGTTGGTCATCATCATTCACTGGTTTGACAGGGCTGGTTTGAAAGACAATCATGACGGCGTCATCAACTTTCTGGATGTCGTCTATTTCACGATGATTTCCGTTACCACTACGGGTTTTGGGGACATTGCCCCAGTGTCTGACCGATCACGCTTTATCGAAGCGATTATCGTGACGCCGGTGCGCATTGCCGTCATTTTTATATTTGTAGGCACAGCCTATAATTTTGTCATCAAACGCAGTTGGGAAAAATGGCGCATGAAAAAGATTCAGCAAACCTTGTCCGGACATATTGTCACCTTGGGTTTCGGCGTCAGCGGGTCGCAAGCTGTTAATGAGCTTATTAAGCGCGGGACTGACCCAAAAGATATTGTGGTGATTGATAGCAGCGAGGAACGGCTTGCCGAGGCCGAGTATCTGGGTTGCAATATTTTGTGCGGTGATGGCGTGCGAGACGAAATTCTAAACGCCGTTCGCATTAAGCAGGCGTCGTCGGTGATCGTTTCCGCCGGACGCGATGATTCGTCCATCTTGATGGTGCTGACTGTACGCCATCTGTCGCCCAATGTGCCAAT
>CALGEE010000557.1 GCA_937881525.1 uncultured Sphingomonadales bacterium
TTCTCGCACGTGGGTATGACGTTACTGCTTATTTGCATGATGTGGCTGAGGCGGATGCCTTTATGTCGATCCTTAACACGGCCTGGATCAGCTTGACTGATCTGGGGCTGGCGGACGGTGCTTCACGAGACCGGTTGCGCATTGAAACGGATCTGAAAGATGCGCTGGAAGGGGCTGAATTTGTGCAGGAAAGTGGGCCAGAGCGGTTGGGTGTCAAACAAGCGCTTTACGCAAAGATGGGGGTGATCCTGCCGCCTTCAGTTGTCATTGGCTCTTCCACCTCTGGGCTGATGATGAGCGACATTCAGGCCGATTGCCCGACGCCAGAACGCACGGTCATAGGCCATCCGTTTAACCCGCCGTATCTGTTGCCATTGGTCGAGATTGTTGGCGGTAAAAAGACGGCACCCGAAGCGGTGAATTGGGCCGGGGACTTTTACAAGATCGCGGGCAAAGCACCATTGATGATGAAAAAGGAAATCCCCGGTTTTGTCGCGACACGTCTGCAAGAAGCCCTGTGGCGCGAGGCCTTGCATATGGTCGCTAATGGCGAGGCGACGCCCGAGGACATTGATTTCGCGCTGATGAACGGGCCAGCCCCGCGCATGGTGTCCCAAGGGCAATGTATGGCATTTCATGTGGCCTGCGGAGCGGGCGGCATGGCGGCCAATCTGGATCAGTTCGGACCCGCGCTGAAACTGCCTTGGACCCGTCTGGAAGCGCCCGAGCTGACCAAAGAATTGCGCGACCTGATGGTGGATGGCTGCAACGCTGTTGCAGGAGATAGGCACTTTAAAGACATGGCCGCACAGCGCGACCGCGAAATAGTAGGCGTGCTGAATGCCCTGCGTCAGACGCGCACCACCTGAGTTTTGTCTGACTTGCCATTGAGCGTGTTGAGGAAATCTGAAAGCGAGCCGGGCCAGCTTGGTGCAGGTTCGTTTTCTGGCCAAGCCTCACGGTAGTCGGACGGGCGGCGGTCAAAGAATTTACCGAAGGAATAGGCAAAATGTGATAGGGTGTTAAAACCTGAAGCCGTTGCGATCTGGCGGATGCTCAGCTGAGTTGAGATCAGCAAAAGCCGCGCATTTTGCAGCCTCCTGAGCAATCCGAATTGCACAACCGTACACCCTACATGTTTTTTGAACTGCCGCTCCAACTGGCGCTGCGACACATCAAGCAGGTTCGCGATTTCTGGCACGGTCAGCGGTTCTTCGATGTTGTTCTCGATCAATGTCATCGCTTCGCGCACCAGCGGCAACATTGTTTCTGTGCTGCGCCCCATTGTATTGCGTTGCGGCGTTGTGGCATTGCGGATCGGGTGGTGTAACATCTGGTCGGCAATCTCACCGGAAAAACTGCTGCCCTGAAGTTCCTCAATCAAGCGCAACATCAGATCCACACCGGCCAATCCACCCGCGCAGGTCATAACTTTGCTATCAAGCGTAAACAACCCCTCGCGCACATCGACACGGTCGAATGTCTCGCGGAACCCGTTCAGCCATGACCAATGGATCGTCGCAGGCTTGCCGTCCAGCAAACCGGCACGGGCAACGATGTAGCAACCCAACTCGACCCCGCAGATGCGGGTGCCAGCACGGTTACGTTTCCGTAGCCAAGTAATGAGGTGTTTGTTTGCATAGTGTTCCGTCCCCCAACTGCCCAGAACAAAGGCGAATTCGGCGGGCCGCAAGGTGTCATCCGCGACCTCTACGGTGGTTGTCATCCCGTTGCTGGCGGTGATTTTTTTGCCATCAAAGGAGGCGATTTCCCACGAGAATATTGGCGCAGGCGCGAGGTAATTTGCAATTCTCATCGCCTCGATCATGGTGATCAGGGTTGTGATATTAAACCTTGGCACAATGATAAAAACTGCGTGAACCTGCGCTGGTGTCATTTTGGGAGAGATATCAATTTCCACGGTCATTAGCCTTCTGGTTTTGGTGCGATTTTTCGCCATTATAAGCAAAAATATGGCGAATAGTCGACACAATTCTTATCTCTCTGAGCGCCAAATTAAAGAAAAGGGGAGCCTGTCTGAATGAATTACGACGTCGTCCTGACCTGTGCGGTCACCGGGGCCGGGGATACCACCGGTAAAAGTCCGCATGTACCTGTAAAGCCAAAGGAGGTCGCAGATGCAGCGATTGAAGCGGCAAAAGCGGGTGCCTCCATCGCGCATATCCATGCGCGTGATCCTGAAACAGGGCAGGGATCACGTGACCCCAAGTTGTTCAAGGAAATCGTTGACCGGATACGCGATAGCGAAACTGATATTGTGATCAACATCACCGCTGGCATGGGCGGCGATTGGATTTCTGATGCCGATAATCCTGCTATGCCCGGCCTCGGAACCGACATGATTGGCCCCGAAGAACGGCTGGCCCATGTCAAAGAATGTATGCCAGAGATTTGTTCGCTTGACTGCGGTACGCTGAATTTTTCCGATACTGATATGATCTATATCTCGACCCCGCCCAGCCTGCGTAAAATGGCGGCAATGGTGCAGGAATGGGGTGTTAAACCCGAGCTGGAGGTCTTCGATTTGGGCCATATCCGCTTTGCCAAGGCAATGGTGGAAGAAGGGCTGATCAACGCGCCACCCATGTTCCAGCTG
>CALGEE010000558.1 GCA_937881525.1 uncultured Sphingomonadales bacterium
GCGAGGCTACAAAACCGCCCGCCCCGTCTCAAGTTAGTTTTATCTGACAGTACCCATTTCTGTGATCGTCACGCTGCCACATTCGGCGAACGCGGCAGAGCCACTTACGGTGAAGGCGGCAGCTGCGACTGCCAGCCTGGCTTGTGCAATTTTCATGTTTCTCTCCGAATGTTGTTGCCTGCTACGGCCCTATGATCGCAGCAACACCATCGCGGTTGTCGTTTGGCTTCGACAAAGGAGAGGGTGCAAGCATAAGGTTAGTCCAGCAAGTTAATCCATGCTAACGAATATAATTCATAGTTAGTATCGGAGTAATCGATTTAACATTGACGAAAGATAGCGGTCATACCGCGAATTTGCGCAAGGCGGCTTCGTTGAAGGTAAACCCGGTCCCGGGTCGCGTCGGGATAACAATATCACCATCCTCGATCTGCATCGTCTCGTTGAAAAGCGGGGCATACCAAGGCATATGCTCGACAGAAATACAGTTGGCCGCCGAGCCCGCAATCGACAGGCTATGTTCTGTAAAAATATGTGTCGATATTGGCAAATCGTAACTTTCTGCCAGCGCCACAGCACGGCGCATTTCCGTCAACCCGCCAATGCGTTGCAAGTCAGGCATCAGGATATCAGCAGCCCCCGCTTCGATCATCCGCCGGATGCCATAGCGCGTCCATTCGGTCTCGCCCGACGCGATGTTCATATCAAGCGCGCGACGCACTTCGGCGCAGCCCGTCAGGTTATGCACGTCAACAGGTTCTTCCAGCCACGACACATCGAGCTCTTCAAGCATACGCCCAAGGCGGATCGCTTGTTTGGGGCGCAATGCCTGATTTGCATCGGTCAGCAACTCAATATCGGGCCCAACAGCGTCGCGAACCGCGCGAACGCGAGCGATATCGACGCTTGAATCGGGGTTTCCAACGCGGATTTTCATCGCGCGGAACCCTTGGGCAAGAAATTCATGCGCCTCGGTCACCAATTCGTCGATACTGTATGACAGCCAAAGCCCGCCGCTGGCATAGGTCCGTATCCGGTCACGACACGCGCCAAAGATATGGTGTAGCGGCGCATTCGCCGCCTTTCCGATCAAGTCCCAACAGGCAGTATCCAGCGCGGACAGTGCTGAAATGGTGACACCAGCGTAACCGGTCGGATTAATGTCAGACCAAATTGCGCTATTTATCCCGGTTACGTAGTGAGGGTCCATGCCTTCGACGCGGTGCGAAAAACCACGGATCATTTCGTCAAACGCTTTCAGACGCGTCGCGTTGATCGTAAAAATGTAGCTTTGCCCAACAAGCCCTTCATCGGTCTCGAGTTCGACCAACACGCATCCGACGGAGCGCATATTATGGATCGCAGTCGTGATCGGCTTGGCCATGGGCACATCAGCAAGACGGGTTTTCAAGCGCGTGATTTTCATAATTTCTCCTTTTGGGTATTGGTGAGGCTTAAGAAACAGTTGACCGGGCCGCGTCGACAACCAAGGCTGCCAGTTCGGAATTTGCCGCATTGGTCCGCGTGGCCGCAAAGAGAGTTCGTTGAATGATAGGCGCTCCCGAGACGGCAAAAAGCCGGCCCTGCGCCACAAGCGGTGCCGCCACACGCTTGAGAAAATAACCTGATCCGCCATGTGTCAGGATATGGTCAAGTGCGATGGCGGACTGACGCATTGTGAGCTTGTGGCTGAACACCCCGGGAAAAAAGGTGCTGTGCAGCGCGCGAAATGTATCACCCCAATCGACAAACACATAACCTGGCACAGCGTCTTCTTTGACTGCGCGCGGCTTGGTAGCATACATCACGAGATCTTCTTGAAACAGAATATCGCTCACCGCTTCCGCACAATGCTGCGGATCATATAAAATTGCGACATCCAAAAGCCCCACGCGTAATTTCTGCATCAAAACCTCGGAGCGTTCCGCAACAATGCTCGTCGCGACATCTGGAATTTCGACAGAAAGACGCGCGGTGATTTCAGAGGCCATAAGCGACCATTGATTCTCCTCAATCCCTATCGACACGAGCGACCGTTGACCCTCTGGCAAGCTCGCTTCCTGCTGGCCCCGCTCCCATGCTCTGACAACCTCGACGGCACTACTATGGAACTGGTTGCCACCTTTTGTCAGCACGACACCGTTGCGCTTGCGGATAAATAACGGCTGGCGCAACCGGTCTTCAAGCGCCTTGATCCGCGCACTGACCGTGGATTGCGTGACGTGTAACTGGTCTGCCGCCAACTGAAAACTGCCTGTCGCCGTCACTTCCAGAAAAGAACGTATGTGTTCGATGTTCAAACTATACTCCACTGAATGTTAGATTGAATTTTTCGATACAAACAGCCAATTATATTCACTTGTCAAGAATATTTGAAAAGCACACAGTGACCTCAACACAGGACAAGGCCATGTGTGGCCAAGATGATGGAGAGTGCGATGCGTGTTGCGTTTATTGGTCTGGGAAACATGGGCGGCCCGATGGCCCGCAATATTGCGCAGGCAGGCTACGACTTAACCGTCTATGATCTGGACCCTGTCAAAATTGCCGACGTCACGCCCTTCGGTGCGAAGGCTGCACAAAGCATGACTGAAGCGGTCGCAGGTGTGGATGTCGTGATGACATCGTTGCCGAGCCCGAAAGTAATCCGGTCAATTGCATCGGGTCCTGACGGTATATTGGCAGCAATGTCACCAGGCAGCACGTGGATTGACCTGTCCACAAACAACCTTGATTGCGAGCGCGAGATTCGCGAGCTGGCCCACGCGGCGCATATAGATTTTCTGGATGCGCCGATCAGTGGTGGGACAGAGGGCGCGGCGCAGGGGTCTCTCACGATAATGATCGGTGGCAAAGCCGAGGTTTTTGCCCGTCACAAGGCGCTATTCGATGTCATTGGCGGCAACGTGCAACATCTTGGACCGCATGGTGCTGGCTATGTCGCTAAAATCGCGCAAGTTGTTTTGTGCTATCTCCATTCAGTGGCCCTCTCAGAAGCAATGATGCTGGGCGTCAAAGGTGGCGTGCCCGCCGATACGATGCTTGCAATAATCCAGAACAGCACCGGTAGGTCCTACGTAGCTGATCGCTACGGCCCTGCAATTCTCAACGGCAGCTACGACCCCGGCTTCGCGCTTGGGCTTGCACACAAAGATATGGCCCTCACACTTGAACTTGCCAAATCGGTCGGTGCGACGCTGCCAATGTGTGAACAAGTCGAAAGCATCTATGATCAAGCGGTCAAGAAATACGGCTTTGACGAAAACCACCTGATGGCTGTGAAGCTGTTGGAAGACGCCAACGATATGCCACTGCGGTCCGCCGCATTTGTGCAGTCCTGACATTCATCAAAAGGAAAAGACCATGGCAAAAGAACTCAACGCTGACGATTTCGCGACCGCAGGTGGCCACGCCAATATTTCGCCAGAGGAATGGCAGGCGCGTGTCGATCTGGCCGCACTTTACCGGCTTGCAAACATGTATCATTATGATGATCTGATCTGGAACCACATCACGATGCGGGTGCCAGGCACGGATCACCAGTTTTTGCTCAACCGCTTTGGTCTGCTTTATAACGAAGTGACCGCCTCGAACCTGATCAAGATCGACGAGACAGGTAAGGTGCTTTATGGCCCGAGCGACGTGAATACCGCCGGTTTTGTGATTCATTCCGCGATCCATAACGCCCACCACGATATGAAGGTTGTCATTCACGCCCACGCACCCGAAGGGCTCGCGATTACGGCGTTGAAAGACGGGCTCGATTTCCTGACGCAGGACTCCTCGATGCTTTATGGCGACATTGGCTATCACGATTGGGAAGGCCTTTCGCTCACATTGGAGGAGCGCGACCGCTTGGCCGAAAATATCAAAGGTAAGAAATGCCTGATTATGCGCAACCACGGCTTTCTTGCAGTAGGAGAAACTGCAGGTGAGGCGTTTATGAACCTGTATTATACCATCCGCGCCTGCCGCGTGATGATTGATGCCTTGTCGACAGGGTTGCCCTTGGACAAAAGCACAAGCGAAATCTGGAACCTCGCGCACCGCCAATACGAGGATTTCCCGTTGGGCAAATACGAATGGCCTGCTTTGCTTCGGCAAGTCGAACGGGTTGATCCGCTGTATAAGTATTAAGCGGCGCGAGGGCAGACAGACGTGGCAATTCTCCTCAATAACAACGGTTACGATAATGAAAGCTGGCGGGTGGAGCTTGGCCGCCAGTTGCCACAGGTTCCTGTGCACAGTTACGGAACGACGTTTGATCCTGCCGATATTCACTATGCGTTGGTCTGGAACCATCCAGCGGGCGATCTTGCGCGCTATCCAAACCTGCGCGCAGTGTTTTCGCTTGGCGCAGGAGCTGAACACCTTATGGCTGACCTTGCCTTGCCTGATGTGCCGGTGGTTTTGCTCGCTGACCCTGCCGTGGCCCGCGATATGGCAGCTCATGCACTATTTTGGGTGCTCGACAGGCATCGTGGTTACGCCGTTTACCGCGACCAGCAGTCCATCACACTTTGGAAACGACGCGACATGCTCCCGACCAATATGTTTCGTGTCGGCATTTTGGGCTTGGGTCGGATCGGTCGCACGGTGGCGACGAGTATCTTTGACTTCGGCTACGCGGTGGCAGGTTGGGACGCAAAGGCCCTTGATCTTGGGGCAATCCCGACACAGCATGGCTCCGACAGCTTTCATGCCTTTTTGGGCCAGCACGACGTCATTATCAACTGCCTGCCGCTGACGGACACAACACATCACATCCTCGATGATCAGGCGTTTGCCGCGATGGCTGCGGACAGCTTTTTTGTGAATATCAGCCGTGGCGCGATTGTCGATGACGACGCACTCCTTGGCGCTTTGAGCAACGGTCGTTTGGCAGGTGCAGCACTTGATGCCTTCGCTATCGAGCCGTTGCCACGCGCAAGCCCCTATTGGAACCACCCGAAGGTCCACGTCACGCCGCATATGGCGGGTGCAACTTTTGCAGCCTCCGCGGTGGGCGTTATCGTCAGCAATATGCGCAAATTAGAGCGGGGCGAAGCGCCAGAGCCACTATTTATCCGCGCGATGGCTAGCTAGGGTGGCGCGGC
>CALGEE010000559.1 GCA_937881525.1 uncultured Sphingomonadales bacterium
CAACCAAGGGCAATATAAACGCTAAGGTTGCCAAGGGCATTGACCTTGGTGCGGAAGTTGAGCCAGCGGCTGAACCTGCTTTGGCCGAAGAAACGGCGTCAGTGACTGAAGAAACAGCGCCAGTAGCTGAAGAAGCAGCGCCCGCTGCTGAAGTTGCTCCTGCCGCAGCAACCAAGGGCAATATAAACGCTAAGGTTGCCAAGGGCATTGACCTTGGTGCGGACGTTGAGCCAGCGGTTGAACCTGCTTTGGCAGAAGAAACCGCGCCAGCGACTGAAGAAGCAGCCCCAGTAGCTGAAGAAACAGCGCCAGTGGCTGAAGAAGCAGCGCCCGCTGCCGAAGTTGCTCCTGCCGAAGCGCCTGCCGCCGAAGCGTAACCAAATTGTCGTCACCCCCGCTTATGCGGGGGCCGGCTCTTGTCGTTTGCTTGTGAAGTGAGCGCTGGTGTTAGATCCCCGCTTTTACGGGGATGACGAACTTCAATGAGGCTGTATTGGCCTCCGTACCTTTCGAAAGGACACTCTTATGTCTGCAATTACCGCTTCAGCTGTCAAGGAACTGCGTGAGCTTTCCGGCGCTGGCATGATGGACGCTAAAAAGGCGCTTGAAGAAACCAACGGCAATATCGAAGCCGCAGTTGATTTGCTGCGTGCCAAGGGCCTTGCAACTGCTGCCAAGAAATCGAGCCGCACTGCGGCTGAAGGTCTTGTCGGCGTTGCTGTCGAGGGCACCAAGGGCACTGCTATCGAAGTTAACAGCCAGACAGATTTCGTTGCCAAGAACGAACAGTTCCAAGAATTCGTCGCTGCTGTCAGCCAAGTTGCCCTGAACCTCAGCGCCAACGATGCTGAATCCGTTTTGGCCGCGCCTTATGGCGGAGGCGAAACCGTTCAGGAACGATTGACCAACAACATCGCCACCATCGGTGAGAATCAGGTTATCCGCCGCGTAAAGTCGCTTTCGGTAAGCAATGGCCGTGTGGTTTCATATGTCCACAACGCTGCGGCGCCTGGCATGGGCGGTATCGGCGTTCTTGTTGCGCTTGAGAGCGATGCAGACGCTGCGACGCTTGATGGCCTTGGCAAGCAGCTAGCGATGCACATCGCTGCTGCATTCCCGCTGTCGCTTGACGAATCCGGCCTCGATGCCGAAACGCTTGAGCGTGAGCGCGGTATTGCGCGTGAAAAGGCATCGGAAAGCGGCAAGCCAGCGGATATCGTCGAAAAGATGGTTGAAGGCGCCGTGAAGAAGTTCGCCAAGGAAAACGCCTTGTTGAGCCAGCCATTCGTTATGGACGGGAAGACCCCAATTTCGGGTGTTGTCGCGGCCGCTGGTAAAGAAGCTGGTAAGCCAATTTTGCTGAAGGATTATGTCCGCTTCCAGCTTGGCGAAGGCATTGAAAAGGAAGTGTCTGACTTTGCAGCTGAAGTGGCTGCTGCGGTCGGCGCATAAATATTCTTGGCTTCCCCGCCAAAAGGCGGGGATAAGTACTTGGCGATGTGGCGCACGGCTCCTATAGCTGGGCGCCATAATCGTATCAGGGTAGGGGATATTATGAGCGCGTACGGCTATCGTCGCATTCTGCTTAAACTATCGGGCGAAGTGCTTATGGGGGATCAAGCCTATGGCATTGATCCCGTTACAGTGGCGCGCGTTGCCGAAGAGGTAAAAGCTGCGCAGGATACTGGATTGCAACTGTGCCTTGTAATCGGCGGGGGTAACATCTTCCGAGGTATGTCTGGAGCCGCAAAGGGCATGGACAGGGCGCAGGCCGACTATATGGGCATGCTCGCGACCGTCATGAATGCGCTCGCCATGCAAAACGCGCTTGAACAGCTCGGCGTGCCGACCCGCGTGCAGTCTGCCATTGAAATGGACAAGGTCTGCGAACCGGTCATCCGTCGCCGTGCAGAGCGGCATTTGGAAAAGGGCCGGATCGTTATTTTTGCCGCAGGCGTTGGCGCACCGTTCTTTACGACGGATAGCGGTGCTGCTTTGCGCGCTGCTGAAATGCAATGCGACGCGTTGTTCAAGGGCACTTCGGTTGATGGTGTATATGATGCCGATCCCAAAAAAGTTTCGACAGCAAAGCGTTATGAAACATTAAGTTATGACCGTGTCTTAGCAAACAATCTTAAGGTTATGGACGCAAGCGCCGTGTCGTTATGCCGTGACAACAACATTCCTATCGTGGTGTTCTCTATCCGCGAACAGGGTAACATATTGAAGGTGCTCGACGGAAGCGGCACTTCAACTGTGGTAACAAGCGAAGGAAACTAGTCCATGCCGCAATATGACAAAACCGACGTTGAGCGCCGTATGAAGGGCGCTGTCGATTCATTTAAAAGCGACCTTTCCGGGCTGCGTACAGGCCGTGCCAACGTGACTTTACTCGACCCCGTGGTCGTTGAAGTTTACGGATCGCACATGCCGTTGAGCCAAGTCGCTACCGTCAGCGCGCCTGAACCACGTTTGCTGTCGGTTCAGGTATGGGACCGCTCGAACGTGACTCCAGTGGAAAAGGCCATTCGTTCAGCTGGCCTTGGGTTAAACCCGATTACCGATGGCCAGACACTGCGCTTGCCTATTCCCGACCTCACCGAGGAACGCCGTAAAGAGCTTGCAAAGCTTGCTGGCCAATATGCGGAGAAAGCCAAAATCGCGATCCGCAACGTGCGTCGCGACGCCAATGACGGTCTGAAAATTGACGAGAACAAGAAAGAAATCAGCGAGGACGACCGCAAGCGGTTGGAGACTGAAGTCCAGAAAATGACCGACGAGATGATCAAAGCGGTCGACGAAGCAGCAGCGCATAAGGAAAAGGAAATCCTGAGCCAGTGAGGCCGGATACAAACTTCCCTTCCATTCGCTTTGAGCGCGTTTAGAACGTAATGGCGCAAGTCGAACCGCAACCCGTCCGCATCGCAGCCGGCACAGGCGAAATGCCGCGCCACGTTGCTATCATCATGGATGGCAATGGTCGCTGGGCTAAGAAACGCATGTTGCCCCGAGCAATGGGGCACAAGCGCGGCGTTGAGACTGTCCGTAATATTGTGCGTGCGGCGGGCGAGCTTGGCCTAGAAACACTTAGCCTTTATGCCTTCTCTAGCGAGAATTGGAAACGGCCCGAGGAAGAGATAAACGATCTGATGGCGCTAATGCGCGATTTCATCAAATCCGACTTTGATACATTTGCAAAAAACGACGTCCGATTAAAAATTATTGGCGATTACAAAGCATTATCAGCTGATATTGTGGAAATACTTGAGGAATCGGTTGCGCGGACGGCGAAGAACAGCCGCACGACATTGGCGGTAGCGTTAAATTATGGATCGCAGGACGAGATGGTCCGCGCTGCACGCGCCGCCGCCGCGCAAGGCGAGATAAGCGCGTCCAGCATTGAGGCCAATCTGGACACCGCTGGCTTACCGCCGCTGGATTTGCTTATCCGAACGTCCGGCGAGCAGCGTCTTTCTAATTTCATGTTGTGGCAGGCAGCTTATGCTGAATTCTGGTTCACTGAGACCTTGTGGCCCGATTTCAGCAAGGATGAACTTGCCGCTGCGCTGAACGAATTCGCCTGCCGTGAACGTCGCTATGGTGGTCGATGAACGATAAGGTTGCGTCGCCCCTTAAACCGCGTTCGGACTTAGGCATACGGACATTGTCCGGCGTTGCTATGATGTCGGTCGCGATCGCTGCGGTTTGGCTGGGCGGCTATACCTTTATGGGCCTCGTTATCGCTGTAGGCCTTGGTGTATTTTTTGAATTTACCAAATTGGTGTTTGGCTTCGCGCAAAGTCGGCAGGCGCAGATATTGTGGCTATTGGTCGGCCTGACTTATGTTGGCCTTGCATGTTTCACCTTGATGCTGTTCAGCGCGCCTTTCTTCGGCATGACGCCGGTAATCATGCTCATCGCGGGCGTAATCGGCACGGATGTCGGTGCGTATTTCGCGGGACGAAGCATCGGCGGCCCCAAAATCGCGCCACAAATTAGTCCATCCAAAACTTGGTCGGGCCTTATCGGCGGAATGATTGGCGCGGGCCTTATGATGGTTTTTATTCAAGCAGGCATCTACGCCTTCAGGGGCGGTAATGCGGGCGATGGCGATATCTATCTTGCATATGGCTGGTTCCGCCTATTGCTGACGGGCGCTGCACTCGCGGTGGTCGCGCAAATGGGGGATTTCTTTGAAAGTTGGATGAAGCGTCGGGCAGGGGTAAAAGATTCGGGGCGGCTGATACCTGGGCATGGCGGGTTATTTGACCGGACCGACGGCCTTATCGCTGTCGCTTTTGCCGCCGGTGTCATCACGCTGTTCCAAAGCGCGACGGCAGGCTAATCCATGACACGCAGCGTTTCCATCTTTGGCGCAACAGGTTCGGTCGGATTGTCGACACTGGACCTCATTCGCCAGCATCGCGGCGATTACCGCGTGGTCGCATTGACCGCCAACGGCAATGCCGCCGCTATGGCGCAATTGGCGCGCGAATTCAACGCCGAGCTTGCCGTGGTCGCAGACGAATCCGCTTACACCGAGCTCAAGGACGCACTGGCCGGAACCAACATCGAAGCCGCAGCAGGTCCAGAAGCGCTTGTGGAGGCCGCCAGACGCGATGCGGACTGGACTATGGCCTCGATAGTGGGTTGCGTTGGATTACCCTCTACGATGGCTGCAATCGAGGCTGGGAAGACCGTCGCTTTGGCCAATAAGGAGGCGCTGGTTTCCGCTGGCGCTTTGATGATGGCAGCGGTGCGCCAATCGGGTGCGGTACTGCTCCCCGTCGATAGCGAGCATAACGCCATATTCCAATGTCTCGCTGGCGGCAAAATTGACCAAGTGCGTAAGATCACCCTGACCGCAAGCGGCGGACCTTTCCGTGCCTTCTCGCTTGAGGAAATGCGGAATGTCACGCCAGTGCAAGCCGTTGCGCATCCCAATTGGGACATGGGTGCAAAAATCAGCATCGATTCCGCAACGATGATGAACAAGGGCCTTGAATTGATTGAGGCGTTTCATCTGTTTCCGGTGGGCTTGGATAAAATTGATATACTTGTGCATCCACAATCAGTCATCCATTCGATGGTCGAATATGTCGATTGTTCGACTTTGGCGCAGCTTGGATCGCCAGATATGCGCATTCCCATTGCAAGCACCCTTGCTTGGCCAGAGCGCATTGCCACGACGTGCAAGCCGCTTGATCTTGATGCAATTGGCCAGCTTACCTTCGAGCAGCCTGATGTGGTCCGCTTCCCCGCGCTTCGGCTTGCGCGAGCAGCTATTGCCGAAGGCGGGGCAAAGCCTGCTATCTTAAACGCAGCGAACGAGGTTGCAGTGGCGGCCTTTTTGGACGGCAAGATGAGGTTCCTGGAAATTGCATCCCTAGTCGAAGAAACCCTGACGGCTTATGCGCCCGCAGCACCTATCAATTTGGATGACCTGTTCAGCATTGATGCAGGCGCCCGCCGTTACGCGCAGAACGAATTGGAGAAACTAACCCGTGGCCGCTGAATCCCCCAACATTATTCTCACCCTATTCGCGTTTCTCGCGCTGATCGGTTCTCTCGTCGTGGTGCATGAACTGGGACATTATCTTGTTGGCCGTTGGTTTGGGGTGAAGGCCGAGAAATTCTCGATTGGCTTTGGACCGCAGATTTGGGGGCGCGTAGACAAGCGCGGTACGTTATGGCGCGTTGGCCTGTTGCCTTTGGGGGGCTTTGTCCAGTTTGCGGGTGACATGAATCCTGCAAGCCAAGCAGACGAAAGCTGGAAGCAATTGCCGGAGCAGGAGCGCAATCAGACGTTCCAATCGAAAACATTGTGGCAACGTGCTCTGATCGTAGCAGCTGGGCCTGCAGTTAATTTTCTTCTCGCAATCCTTATTGCCATGGGCTTCTTACTTGCATTTGGTAAATCAGTAACGCCGCCAGTCGTCGATGTCGTTCAACCGAGGAGTGCGGCTGCGGCGGCTGGAATTCAGATCGGCGATCGGATCCTCACGTTGAACGGTAGAACTATCGAAACCTTCGATGCTATGGCCCGCGAAGTCGTCATGATTCCCGGCGAAAAAATAGTCATGGAAATCGAGCGAAACGGGGCCCGGCTTGAAATGCAGGCTACCATTGCTGCGGTCACTGAAGTGGACAGGTTCGGTAATGAATATCGGATTGGTCGCATTGGTATTGGTGCAAGCAAGTTGGAAACGCGCGAAGTAGGCCTGCTTGAGGCGCCTTGGGCAGCCGTGAAGCAAACAGGCAATATTCTGCGCCAACAGGTCATTGGTCTTGGGCAGATTATATCCGGCCGTCGGCCCATTTCCGAACTTGGCGGCCCCTTGAAAATCGCCAAAGTGTCTGGCGAGGCCATGAGCTTGGGCATATTGACGTTTATAAGCCTAGCCGCTTTGATTTCGATTAACTTGGGGTTCATCAATCTGCTGCCAATCCCGATGCTCGATGGAGGGCATTTGTTGCTCTACGGTATTGAGGCAGTGCGGCGGCGACCAGCCACACCGCAAGTGCAGGAGTGGGCTTTCCGTGCAGGATTTGCGATGCTGGCAGCGTTCATGTTAATAGTAACTTTCAATGACCTCGCGTCGTTCGGTCTTTTCGGAAGCAGTTGAAGGCATTGCATACTTGATTGCGCGCGCTGCATCGGGCAGGGACGCAAAAATATTTTAGCGGCAGTTTGCCAACGCCCGGTGGCGGCCGGACATCAGATCGGATGACAATGAAAAGTAGACCTCTCGGCAACTTCAAAAGCTTTGGCGTATTTTTGATGGGTTCGACTGCGCTTGCGGTGACGGGCAGCATGACACCGGCTTTTGCGCAAGTTGCGCCCGCGATGCCAGTTGCCCAGCCTGAGGCAGCGGCACCTGCCGAGATCATCCAATCCATTAATGTTGTCGGCACGCAGCGACTCGAAGCGGATACTGTGCGGTCTTACATCCGGTTACGCACCGGCCAACAATGGACCCAGGTATCTGCCGACCAAGCGCTTAAGGACCTCTACGCGACCGGATTGTTCGCCGATGTCTCCGTGCGCAACAATTCCGGCGCGGTTGTCATCGAAGTGCGAGAAAACCCAGTCGTGAACCGCATCATTCTTGAAGGCAATAAGCGCATCAAGAATGACAAGATTGAACCCGAGATAAAGTTGGCGCCGCGCCAGATTTATTCTCGATCCAAGGTCCGCGCCGACGTCGCGCGGATCATTGAATTATACAAGCGTCAAGGGCGCTTCGCTGCGGTTGTTGAACCAAAGCTGGTTCAGCTTGACCAAAACCGCGTTGATATCGTGTTTGAAATTACCGAAGGGCCAAAGTCCAAGGTTCAACAGATCAATATCATCGGCAATGACAAGTTTTCCGATGGTCAGCTGCGCGGTGAGATGGTTACCAAGCAAGCGCGTTTTTACCGCTTCTTCAGCTCAGGCACCAGCTACGATCCAGACCGCTTGGCGTTCGATCAGCAGAAATTGCGCCAATTTTACCTGACCCAGGGCTATGCCGATTTCCGGGTTGTTTCGGCGGTGGCCGAACTCACCCCTGACAAGCAAGACTTCATCATCACCTATGTGGTCGAAGAAGGTAGCCGCTATAAATTCGGCGATGTGAAAGTAGAAAGCCAAATCCGCGATTTCGACTCAGGCCGTCTGACAGCCACGTTGCGCATGAAAAAAGGCGATTACTACAACGCTAAAATGGTTGAAGACACGGTCGAGAGCCTATCCGAAGCGGCTGGTTTATTTGGTTATGCCTTTGCCGATGTGAACCCGGACTTCCAGCGGGACAAAGAAACGTTGACCATGGGCATTACGTTTAACGTGGCGGAATCACCGCGCGTTTTCGTGGAGCGCGTCGACATTAACGGCAACACGCTGACCCAAGACAAGGTCGTTCGCCGCGAATTCCGCCTGAACGAAGGCGACGCCTTTAATAGCATTCAGGTGAAGCGTACTGCGGAGCGCATCAAGTCACTTGGCTATTTTCAGGAAGATCTGGAAGTCGAACAGGCCCAGGGCAGTGCGCCTGATCGCATCGTTCTGACCACCAATGTCGAAGAAAAAGCGACTGGAGAGCTGTCACTATCTGCCGGCTTCTCCTCGATTGAAAACTTCATCTTTCAAGGGTCAATCCGGCAGCGCAACTTTCGCGGTCTTGGCCAGGAATTACGGACGAACATTTCCTATTCGTCTTATTCGAAATCAGTCGAAATTGGATTTACGGAGCCGTATCTGTTTGACCGTTCGATGGCGATTTCAGGCGACATATTCCGCCGTGATTTAAACAGCTTTAACTTCTTTAATAACCAGCGCAACACAACCTACCAGCAGGCAACAACAGGCTTTCAGTTGCGTCTTGGCGTACCGGTCAACGAATATATTTATTTTCAGGCACGGTACGGCTTAAGCCAGGACGACATTTCGCTTGATGAAAACACTTTTTTTTCCGGAAATCCCCCGACCTGTGACCCTATCCGCGCAGGGCGCTTTCTCTGCGATGCTATTGGTAAGCGCCTGACGTCGTCGCTGGGCTACACATTGTTATATGATCACCGGGATAACCGGATCCGTCCAACCCGTGGCCAAAGCTTGGGTATCAGCCAGGATTTCGCAGGGCTTGGTGGCAGCGTCAAATATATCAAAACCCGAGTTAACGCTGACAAATATTGGAAGCCGTTTGGTAATTTCGTGTTCGGTTTGTCGTTTGAGGGCGGGTATATCCATCCGTTGGAAAACCGTGGACTGGCAGGGATTGACGATGTCCGTTTAACGGATCGCTTCTATTTGGGTGAGCCGCAAATGCGTGGTTTCGATATTCGCGGTGTAGGACCGCGCGTTCAGCGTATTTTTCAAGAAGGCAAGATTGTGAACGGCGTCGCGGTTAATAACCCGATTACCGACCGCAACCAGATCCAAGACGATGCCATTGGCGGCCGCTTCTATTATATGGGCCGTGCAGAATTGCAGATCCCGTTGGGTAGCGGCGCTAGGGAGTTGGGCCTGCGTCCGTCTCTGTTTGTCGATGTTGGATCGGTGTTCGACGTTACGCGGCCAGTGCTGCAGAGCGTGCAGCAACGCGAAGTATTGGCAGATGGCACACAAGGCGGACTGCTATATTATTTTGTAGATAGTGCTGGGGCACTTCAGACGTCTACAACCGCAGTTAATGGCGATGGCTCTGCACGGGTCGCGGCTTTCCGGTTCAAAGAAGAATTCCTCGGCGACACCTGGAAACCTCGGCTATCGGTTGGATTCGGCGTAAACTGGAACTCACCATTTGGTCCATTCAGGATCGATATAGCGCGTGCTCTGCTAAAGCAGCCGGGCGACGACACCAAATTATTCACTTTTAACGTAGGGACTCAATTCTAATGAATATTCGTAACACCGCCCTTGTGGCCGCTCTTTTGTCGGCAGTTGTTATCACTGCACCAGCACCTGCTCAGGTATCCGGCATTGCAACTGCGGAAACATCCGTCGCAATAGCCAACTCCAAGGCTCTTGGTACAGCCTATCAGCAAATCGCTGGGCAATATGCAGCGACTTTTCAGCAAATTCTGACCAAGCGTCAGGAAATCAATAAACTTAATGTGCAGCTTGATATCAACAAAGACAAAGAACTGACGCAGGCCGAGCTTGACGTCGCTATTAAGGCGAAAAGTCCATTGCTGGTTCAGCGTGATGCTAAGCAAAAGGAAATAGACGCGCTTCAAGGTCCAATCATTTTAGCGCAGCTTTTTTCTGTTGAGCAGGTTGCTTTAAAATATAATACTGCCCAGGAAGCTGTTATTGCCGAAAAGAAAATCAACATCTTGTTGGCACCAAGTGCAATCATTGCGGCGGCTGACGTAATAGACGTAACGTCTGCAATCACTGCTCAATTGGACAAAATAGTGCCATCAGTAGCTATGGTGCCTCCTGCCGGATGGCGTGCTTCGCGCCAGATTTTTGCATTGTATCAGCAGATACAGCAGGCTCAGCAGATACAGGCAGCGCAGGCGGCTGCGGCTCAGCCTCCAGCAGCTACCTCTGCAGATCAGCCAGAAAGTCGCTAAACGGAATGAATGAAGCTGATTTTAGCAATTACGACGTCCGCAGGGTGATGGCGGTGCTTCCGCACCGCTACCCCATGCTCTTAGTGGATCGGGTAGAAGAGCTCGTTCCCGACGAGCGTATTTGCGCCGTCAAGGCCGTGACTATGAATGAAGGGTTCTTTCAGGGACATTTTCTTGGACGGCCTATCATGCCCGGCGTAATGATTGTTGAGGCACTTGCCCAAGCGGCTGGTGTTTTGGCGATGGAAAGCCTTGGTCTTATAGGCTCAGGCAAGCTTGTGTATTTCATGTCGATTGACAATGCCAAGTTCCGTGCGCCCGTCGAACCTGGCTGTCTTTTACATCTTCATGTCAATTTCGTCCAAAAGCGCGCGCGCGTTTGCAAATTTGCCGGGCGTGCCATGGTTGGCGACCAAGTCGCTGCTGAAGCCGAGTTTATGGCGATGATTGCTGAGCCGCCTGCTTAAACGGCAGGGCCTAGCCCAAAGCGTAACCCGTCCTAAGCGCTGCGGTTATTTTTAACAGTCAGTTCTTGCCTTCTTTAAGCGTGCCCGCTATGCGCGCTTCTTCCGAATTTAGGGCTTCCGGTCGGAAACCGGTGGCTGAGCAAAGGAATTATGTATGAAAGCCGACATTCACCCCGATTATCACATGATCAAGGTGCAGATGACCGACGGAACTGTCTTCGAAACGCGCTCTACCTGGGGCAAGGAAGGCGACACGTTGGCATTGGATATCGATCCAACCTCGCATCCAGCATGGAACGGTGGATCAGGCCGTATGCTTGACACTGGTGGCCGCGTTGCCCAGTTTAACAAGCGTTTTGGCGGTCTTAGCCTCAAAAAGTAAGAATATCCATGTGCCGGGTTGACGCCCGGCATAGGGTAATTTTAAGGCTAAAGAATAGGAGCGCGTCTGCCTTAGTGACGCTATGGCGATCGTAGCTCAGTTGGTTAGAGCGCTGGTTTGTGGTACCAGAGGTCGGGGGTTCAAGACCCCTCGGTCGCCCCATTTATCTCCCTCCATATTCTGAATGGCATTTCAGGTGCGTAATATTATTACACATTCTCGCAATTTTATTCTGAAGCTGCAATGCGGCATTTTCGCACAGGGGAATGCATGATGCCCGCTATCTGGGACTTGCCTGATTTTGACTCGCACGAAGCCGTTCACGTGTTTGATGACCGCGCTACCGGTCTTAAGGCAATAATCGCTGTGCATTCGACCCATTTGGGGCCTGCAGCGGGTGGGACGCGCTTTTGGCATTATGCTGAACCGCAAGCTGCAGTCACTGATGCCCTGCGCCTATCGCGCGGAATGAGCTACAAAAATGCGATGGCAGGGCTTTCTGCAGGGGGCGGCAAGGCGGTCATTCTTGCCAACCCTGCGCGGACTAAACCGCAGGATATGCTTGATGCATTTGCCCGCGCGGTGGATTCGCTAGGCGGCAAATACATCACTGCGCAGGATGTCGGCATGTCTGAGGCGGATATGGTGTCGCTGTCGAAGGTCACCCCGCATGTCGCTGGGCTGCCTCACCAAGGGGGTGATCCCGGTCCTTACACAGCACGTGGTGTGTTCCTAGGGGTTCAGGCAGCAGCCAAACATGCGTTGGGTTCAGATGACATGTCAGGCGTTCACGTCGCTATTCAGGGCGTGGGCAGTGTTGGTGGCGGTCTTGCCCATTATCTTGCAGATCATGGGGCTAAGCTTACACTGGCTGACGTCGATGCGCAGCGCGCCGCTGACCTTGCGGTTGGGCTGGGTGGAAACAGCGTAGCTGCAGCTGACATTATGAATGTCGAAGCGGATATCTTCAGCCCGTGCGCTTTGGGTGCTATACTGACTGAAGCGAGCGTGTCTGCGTTAAAAGTGCGTGCGGTTGCCGGTGGCGCAAATAATCAGCTTGCGACTGGGCATGAGGGGCGCATGCTGGCCAATCGTGGTATTTTATATGCCCCTGATTATGTCGTCAACGCTGGCGGCATTATCAACGTTTTGCGCCACATTGAAAATGCCGACGATGCAGAAATCAATCGCCGCATTAACGCCATTCCCGAGCGGTTGGCAGCTATCTGGGCGGAAAGCGATTTGAGCGGTAAAACACCAGCTGAAGTTGCAGACAATATGGCGCAAAAACTTATCGGTAGGTGATGCCAAATTCGTTGGCCTAACGCTTTTGCAGTGCTAGAGACCCACCCTTGATATGCACCGTTTCGCCAACCCAGCCCGTTTTTTGCGCATCGCAAGGCCACTTACTCCGGCTTTGTTCTGGCTCGGGCTTATCCTGACGCTTGCTGCCTGTATTTGGGGGCTATTCTTCACGCCGACTGAACGGTTGATGGGCGACACAGTCAAGATCATCTTTGTTCATGTCCCTGCCGCTTGGCTCGGTATGGGGGGATGGACTGGCATTGCCATTGCGAGCATTGTCCAATTGGTGTGGCGTCACCCGCTGGCGGGCGTGTCTGCCCGTGCAATCGCGGTTCCCGGAGCGACCTTTGCTGCGATTTGCCTCATTACGGGGTCGATATGGGGGCGACCCACTTGGGGAACTTGGTGGGTTTGGGATGGCCGGCTGACATCAATGCTTGTGCTCTTCTTTTTATATCTCGGATATATTGCGTTATCCAATGCGTCGAGCGACAAAGGTGATACCAGTCGCGTTGCCGCAGTTTTTGGAATCATTAGCGCAATCAACATCCCTATCATCAACCGCTCGGTCATCTGGTGGGAAAGCCAGCACCAAAAGGCAAGCATCACGTTGGGTGGATCATCGATTGATTCTGCCTATCTGGCGCCCTTGTTTGTGGCGGTTGGCGGTTTCAGTCTATTGTTCGGCGCACTGGTGTTGATGCGGATGCGCGCTGCTCTTGCGAAAATGCGGATCGAGGCGCGGATGCGCCGGATGGCGGAGGGTTGATGCCCCATGCTCCATTCATCATCGCATCCTTTGCGGTTACGGGCGTCTGCATGACCTGGCTAGTCGTCTCAAGTTACCTGTCTATGCGCCGCGCAGAGGCGTCGGCTGCCGAGCTAAAGGATCGGCCATGAAGCCAAAGCATCAGCGG
>CALGEE010000560.1 GCA_937881525.1 uncultured Sphingomonadales bacterium
GAGGTGCTTTACCGGTGGTCGGTACCCGAGGCCGATCTTGTCTATCTTGCCGAGAATGACCAATTGCGCCTCTCGATTCGCATTCTGAACCTGCCAATCGAGTTTGGAGACTTCGAGGAAACCGACGACGGCCGGTGCCACGCGGTTCCCACGGAGCGGTCCTCGTTCAATGGCCTCCTTGATTTACATGTTCAGGATGTCTTTCAGCTTTTCCGTGTCGGCGAAGTCAGCGTTACCCAGTTCCTCACGAGGGAGGCGGACTATGCCTGTTTCTACGGTTGGCGCGAGAACCTGACGATCCGCAAGCATGATCTCGTGCTAAGCCGCGTGGAACGTGACCGTTTTGAAGCGCAGTCCGGGTTCTGCGGGGCGGCAGGAGTGAAGCAGACCAATGCTTTTCACACCTCAGCCGACTACCATCACGTTCGCTGCAACGGACACAGGTTCCAGCTTGGGCCAATCCAGGCCCAGGTGGTGCGGATCCTGCATGCGGCGGCGCGGCGGGGTGAGCCGTGGCAGAGCGGCAAGGCTGTGCTCGGGGAGGCGGGGTCGCGCAGTCTCAAGATGTCCGACGTCTTTAAATCGAAGAAGGATTGGCCACTACTGATCGAGTCGAACCGTCGCGGAGCGTATCGGCTCGCCGGTCTCTGATTCCAACCCCACGCAAGCCCGCCCGGATACTCGCGGTGGGATGCGCCGTGGGATGCGCCGTGGGATGGCGGGGGGATCATGATCCCCCGCCGCACGGTTTGTTCCATGATTGCGGCCCTTTACCAATCCATCCCTGCATCCCACTGTGATCCCGACGACATCCCCACCTCAAACCGTACATCTTCCTCCCAACACAACACCGGGAGAGGATGATGCAGACGAGAACTTGCCTAAACCAGACTGAGCTTGCAGCGCACTGGACGATTTCGGCGCGCACGCTTGAGCGCTGGCGATGGACTGGCGAAGGGCCGGCCTTCCTCAAGATCGGTGGGCGGGTGGTCTACCGGCTTGAAGATGTCGAGGCATATGAAAACGACCGTCGCTGCGAGAGCACATCGCAGAACGCGCAGTTGCGGGCGGCGCGATGATCATGGCGCGGCGAAAACCAACATCCGCTGTGCATGTTGCCCAGGACGCACTCTGTGGTGTCGGGATAACCGGCATCGCCTTCTGCGCATGGGTCAGCCAGGCCACTGATGGCGAGGCGCTTGTTTATTATCGCGGCTTTCTGGCCGTCGATATGGAAATCGAACTGGGCCGTCTGTCTGTCAAGGAACGTCATGCGCTGCGTGCTCTTGCAGATGCGGCTTTTCGGGCTGCGCAGCAAGGCCTCGTGCATCTTGTGCAAGTGCGCATGGCGACCGACCGTTTCGCTTATCTCGCGATTGCACGGCCCAAAGCCCCTGAGCGGAAATCCAACTCCCTCGCGCGACTTCTTGCGGCCGCTTGACCCACATTTCTCGAACAGGAGACGCTATGACTTACCCTGACAACACTCCGAGCGTGAATGACATGCTCAATATGCAGACCGGCGAACTGGCGCAGATGCCAGTGGAATTGCTCGCAGGCTTGCAGGCCGAACTAGCCCATGCGGCCAAGCAGCTGAAAGCCGCTAGCGCCAAATTCAGCACCGCCCTTGAGGTGCGCTTTGCTGCCCGCGCGGCCGAGGCCCGCCGGGCCTGCGGCAAGGACACCGGCACCGTGAGGCTGGTTGACGGCGATTACACCATTGTTGCCGACCTGCCCAAGCGCGTCGACTGGGACCAGCAACAGCTGGCGCAGATCGCCGCCAATATTGCGGCAAGCGGCGAGGACCCGGCCGAGTTCATCGAGACCAAGCTTTCTGTGTCTGAACGCAAGTACGGCGCGTTGCCCGCGGCCTGGCGCAGGGGGTTTGGCGCAGGCGGACGACTGGCTCAATGAGCATGAGACCGACGAAAGCGCCTTCAAGACCCGTGGCTGGCTGAGCCAGCCCGCTACTGACAAGCAGCTGCAATATCTCTCTCCCGCCGCGCGCAGCGACTATGGCCTGACCCGCTACAAGGCCTCGGCCTTGAT
>CALGEE010000561.1 GCA_937881525.1 uncultured Sphingomonadales bacterium
CTGGCGGAGATCAGAAAAGGCAGATGCTTGATTATGGCTAGGTCCAGGTATGTGACAAGCGCTGACGCAAGGAAGGCTGTGAACGAGTGTAGTGAGATATTCGATAATCAGTAGGCAAGCCGAAGAATAAAGGTGCCCAGAAAATCATTCGAATTTTCTTTCTTTAAAGGCAATCCAAAGTCTATGTCGCGTCGCCGACGTCCAACAAAACGGCATCCCCTTGACCAAAGCCACCGCAGATCGCTGCAACACCAAGCCCGCCACCTCGTTGGCGTAAGCTATTGATCAAAGTCATCACGAGGCGTGCGCCGCTGGCCCCTAAGGGGTGCCCAATGGCAACCGCGCCACCATGACAATTTGTTCGTATCCGCAGTGTCTTGGCACTTTCTTTGTCGCCATCGGCTAGGCGCAATGTGCTCACCAGTGGCGTCGCTGCAAACGCTTCATTGATTTCGATAGCATCAAGGTCATGGGGCAGCAGATCGTTTCGCTGCAATAACCGTTCAATACCTATTGCCGGTGTAAATGAGCCAGATGTTGGACCGTCCGCAACTTGCGCATAGTCGATGACCCGCGCCAGCATCGGTAAATCCCGCTCCACGGCCCAGGCGCGCCTCGCGAGCACGATGAATGCCGCACCATCATTTAATCCCGGCGCATTGCCCGGTGTGATACTTTCGCTCCCGTAGACGGCTTTCAGTCGCCCTAGTTTTTCGGCCGATGTATCAACCCTGGGCGATTCGTCGGTGGCAAAGATCTGCACAGGCCCTTTCTTCTGTGGGGCTTCGACCGCAAACCGCTCAAACTCGAAGTAGCCAGCCTTTTCGGACGCAAAATATCTTTGGTGGCTAGCAAGCGCCCAATCATCCTGTGCCTGACGGTCAACGCCATGGCGTAACGCTTCTTCGGAAGTGTAGCAGGCAATCGAGCGATCGATGACCGAAGCACGCAAAAGCAAGGGGTCATCAATTTCCATTTGCCCAACCAATTTATCGCGGTCCCGCGGCATCAACAGTGGTGTCGCGCTCAAATTATCAGCACCGCCGCAAAGTATGGCCTGCGCGGCACCGACGCGGATATCCTTCCAGCCGAGCCCGACCGCCGTCATTCCTGAACAACACGCTCTGTCAACTGTCAGAGATGGCGTGGTTTCTGGCAATCCGGATATAAGCACAGCTTGGCGCGCAGGCGTCAGCGTTGCTGCACCGATCATGCCGCACCCGATGTAGGCGGCATCGATGTCAGCCGGGTCGATCAGGGAGCGCGCTATGGCCTCATTGATCGCCAGCGCCGCAAGTGATGCCATGGGGATGTTTTTTAAACTGCCACCAAAGCGCCCGAACGGGGTGCGGGCGACACTCGTTACCATGATATCATTGTCACTCATGGACTGCTTAACTCCCGACTTATATTTTCACGCAACGTTTTCTTATCAACTTTGCCATTACCGTTCATAGGCAAGTTTGGCAAAATGACGACATGCTTTGGTGTCTTAATGCCGAGCGTGGGTTTGCAAAAGGCAATGATTTGCGCAGGTGTCGGGTCGGCATCTGGGGCTGGTGATATGATGGCTACGACGGCCTCTCCCCAATCCACATCGGGGATGCCGATGACGGCCGCCTCAAGTACCAGCGGGCAATTCGTCAGCACGGCTTCAATCTCTTGAGGATAGATGTTGAAGCCGCCACTAATCAGCATTTCCTTGCTGCGGCCACATAGTGTGAGAAAGCCGCTTTCGTCTGAAGTTGCCAAATCACCAGACCATAACCAGCCATCGCGCAAAACTTTTGCGGTTTCGCCGGGCATCTGCCAATAGCCGTTCATCATGTGCTCGGAGCGAATGGTAATTTCGCCGACCTCGCCGCTAGGAACGGGCAACCCGTCCGCGTCGCGGAGCACAATCTCGACAAAGCTGTATGGCCGTCCGAGGGCGCCGACGCGGAGTGTGCCATCCGGCAAAAAATGGTCTTCGGGCTTCAGCAAAACACATGTCATCATTGCTTCGGTAAGACCATAGTTCTGTGTTAGGATGGGGCCAAAACGGTCGGTTGCCTTTTCCAGTGTGTTTCTTGGAATGGGCTCGGCGCCATAGCCGATGGCGCGCAGTGACCGGAGGTCATAGTTTTTAAATTCTGGATGATTT
>CALGEE010000562.1 GCA_937881525.1 uncultured Sphingomonadales bacterium
GCGATGATGTACCACATGCCACCCGATATTGTAGCCGGGCTGGGTGGGGCTGATCCGATTATTTTGGGCCTGCCTACCGAGGCGGATTATATTGCTGCCTATTACAAAAGGCGCGGCCTGTCCGGAATTGCTAACTGGAACTTCTACATGGCGTTCAGTTTCTTTCGGCTCGCGGCGATTTTTCATGGCATCAAAGGCCGCGTGCTGCGCGGTAATGCCTCTTCTGCGACCGCAACCGAACGCGCGGCCGCATTCCCGCGTTTGGCCCGGTTGGCGCGTGAGGCAATGGAACGGTGCCAAGCAGGCACTAACAATGCACATCAGCTATTGCAATAATTGCGTCAAGGATTAGTGCTGCAGGTTCGCAGTAATTGCGGCCCGCAGGGCAATGGCGATAATTTAGGGATGAGTGCGGCAAAATGACCACGACCATGGACCTCGAACAACTTAAGAATTTGGTCAGCGACCGCGAGGCTCTGCTTAATAATTTGGAAGCTGCCGATACCGCGCCGCTTTTGATGGTTTTGGTCCATTTGGGCGGTGACCGGTCGTGGCTGGATCGTATCGCACCGCACATCAAAGGGCCTTGGAGCTTCCACGATGAGACCCCTGATGCACTGAAAGCTGAAATGCGTGAGGCGGTGGCCGACATCTTGGAAATTTATGCCGAAACCGGCCGCGCACTGCCTACCGAGCTGCCGATGGATATCCTTCCGCAGATGCTCAAAGCTTGCACCGGCCAAGTGGTTCCAGCGGAATATTTCCCGCTGATCAACGAAGAGATCGATCTTGCCGGAACCGATCCCAAAACCGTGCAGTGGCGCAAACACCCAGCGCCGGAAAAATTGGCGGCGTTTAATGTGCTGGTAGTCGGAGCGGGGTTTTCTGGCGTCGGCATGGGCATCAAGATGCAGGAAGCAGGCATCCTCTTCACGATTATTGAAAAAAATGAAGATGTTGGCGGAACCTGGTATGAAAATACCTATCCCGGCATCGGCGTTGATACCGCCAACCATTTCTATTCTTACTCGTTCGACAACAACAATGATTGGGATCATTTCTTCGCCAAGGGCGACCAGATCGAGGCCTATATCAAGCGCAATGTCGAACGTACGAGTTTGCGCAAGCATATCCGTTTCAGCGAAGAAGTACTCTCGCTGCGTTGGGATGAAGCCAGTTTGATGTGGCATGCGGAAATCTGCCGCAAGGATGGCACAACCTATCAAATCACAGCCAATGCTGTGGTCAGCGCGGTTGGAATGCTCAACCGGCCGAAAGTGCCGGAGATCAAGGGTCTGGAAAGCTTTTCTGGCCCCGCATTCCACACCGCGCGTTGGGATCACAGCGCGGACTATCGGGGCAAACGCGTCGGCATGATCGGCACCGGGGCTTCCGGGATGCAGGTGGGGCCTGCAATCCAGAATGACGTTAGCAACCTGACGATTTTCCAACGCTCGCCGCATTGGGCGATGCTCAACCCGCTCTATTTTGAGACCGTCACCGAGTCCAAAAAATGGGTGCTTAATAATATTCCATTTTACACCAAATGGTTCCGTTTTCAGCTATTCTGGTCGTCATCGGACACCTTCCATCACAATCTGAAGGTGGATCCCAACTGGCCGGACAAGAAACACACGCTGAATGCAGCCAATGCCGAAGTGCGCAAGCAGCTGGAAGCGCACATTGCGAGCGAAGTCGGCCATGATCCAGAGCTGATCCGCAAGGCGACGCCTGATTACCCGCCTTATGGCAAACGCATGTTGCGCGATAATCATTGGTACCGGATGCTGACCAAACCCAATGTCGATCTGGTCGATCTGTCCATCGATCATGTAGAACCCGAAGGCGTGGTGACGAGCGACTGTACGCTGCACCCGTGCGACATTTTGGTGCTGGCTACCGGATTTGAAACACGACGGATGCTTTGGCCGATGCAGATTGAGGGGCGCGGCGGCGCGACCATTCTCGATCGCTGGGGCGACGAAGATCCGCGCGCTCATCTGGGTATCACCGTTCCGGAATTTCCCAATTTCTTCGTAATCTACGGCCCGAACACCAACCTATCGCATGGCGGCAGTGCGGTTTTCCATTTGGAATGTCAGGTGCGTTACATCATGCAGGGGTTGCGCGAATTGATCGAGAGCGGAAACGCTGCGCTAGAAATCAAGCCTGAGCCGTTCTGGGCATATCAGGAAAAGGTCGATGCCGCGCACCGCGATCTGGTATGGTCGCACGGCGGCGTCACCAGCTGGTATAAAAACAGCGCGGGGCGCGTCCACGCAGCTTCGCCCTGGCGGCTGGTCGATTACCGCAATCTGACCGAGGTTTTTAATCCAGCAGAATATGAATTCACGCCGGCAGCAAACGCTTAAACTTGCCAGCGGACGTGACTGAAGTTTTGGGAAGAGGATGAGGCATGAGCGGTTTTGACGAGACTTTCGACTTTGTCGTGGTCGGCAGCGGTGGCGGATCAATGTGCGCGGCCGTTGTTGCTTGCTCGGCTGGCAAGACAGCTCTGGTCCTTGAAAAAACCAGCTTGATCGGTGGCACCACGGCGCGATCAGGTGGGGTGATGTGGATTCCCAATAATCCGTATATGACAAAGGCGGGAGTGCCGGACAGTCTGGAAGCAGCCGTCCAATATCTCGATGCGGTTGTCGGCGATCATAATGACACACCGGGTGCGTCCAAGGCTCGGCGGCGGGCGTTTCTGGAGGAAGGGCCAAAGATGCTCGACTTCCTGATCGACAAAGGCCTCAAATTTTCACGCATCACCAGCTGGCCCGATTATTATGACGAAGCGCCGGGTGGGTCCGTGCCGGGTCGCACGGTAGTCGCCGATCTGTTCGATGCGAACGAACTGGGCGAAGCGAAGAAACTGCTTCGTCCCAATTTCCTGACGCTGCCGGTGTCGCTCGAAGACGCGCTGAAGCTGCCGCATGTGAAGAAATCATGGGCGGCCAAAAAGGCTCTGGTCCGGATGGGCCTGCGCATCGTTGGTTCCAAGCTCACAGGCAAAAATTACGTCACCGCAGGGGCCGCTTTGCAGGGGCGGATGATGCAGGCAGCTATCAAAGTCGGCGCAGAATTGCGCGTTGATTCGGCGGTTAAGGAATTGATCTTTGAGGATGGCCGGGTGGCAGGGGTTGTCACCGAAAAAAATGGCAAGCCGCACCGTGTCGGCGCAAAGTTGGGCGTTTTGGTAAACGCTGGTGGCTTCGCGCTCAATCAGGCGATGCGCGACCAATATATGCCGGGCAGCTCGATTTCGCACACCAGCGTTGCCGAAGGTGACACCGGCGAAATGATCCAGGAAATGATGCGCCACGGTGCCGCCATCGCGCAAATGGACAGTTTCGTCGGCAGTCCGCTCTCCTTGCCACCCGGCAGCGAAGTTTGGCCGATAAAGCCGGGTGCGCAAGGCGTCACCACCGCTCCACACGCGATCCTCGTCGATCAAACCGGCGCTCGCTATCTCAACGAGGGCGGCTCCTATACCGAATATTGCCAGCGGATGATCGAGCGCAACAAACACACGCCAGCGATTCCAAGCTATGCAATTTTCGACAGCCGGGTGATGAAGAATGTGATGATTGCGGGCACTATGCCCGGCTCTAAAAAGCCCGATGAGTGGACCGAGCAGGGTTATCTTCACACCGCCGACACTATCGAGCAGCTCGCCGCTTCGCTTAAAATCGACTCCGCCGCGCTGCGCGGCACGGTCGACCGGTTTAACGGTTTTGTCGCCGTGAATGACGATGCTGATTTCCATCGCGGCGCGCGCACTTACGACCGATGGCTCGGTGATCCGTTCCATAGCCCCAATGAAACTCTGGGCGAGATCAGCGAAGGGCCGTTCCACGCCATTCCCGTCATTCCAGGCGATGTCGGCACTTTAGGTGGCGTCGTCACCGACGACAAAGCGCGCGTCCTGCGCGAAGACGGCACGCCGATTGCGGGGCTCTATGCAACGGGCGTTTCGGCGGCATCGGTAATGGGCCGCACGAGCCCGGGGTCCGGCGTCAATATCGGACCGAGCTTCGTCTGGGGCTATGTCGCGGCAAAAGATGCAGTAGCAGCGGGATGATCGGGATGGCGCGCGGGTGAGCTACGCGCGAGAATTCCGCGCACATTGGCGTCCCTTGCTCGCCTCTTCGGTCGGCATGGCGCTGGGGTTGTCGCTCAATCATTATGTGATGAGCCTGTTTGCGCCGGAGTTGCTCAAGGAATTTGACTGGACCCGTGCGCAGTTTGCGCTGGTTGGGGCGATGTCCTTTATCAGCATATTCCTCATTCCTGTGGCAGGACGCCTGACCGACAGGTTCGGCCCACGCGTGGCCGCTGCGGTTGGATTTACTGCCGTGCCTCTGGGCTACCTGGCCTTCAGCATGATGAACGGCAGTTTTGGCCTGTTCCTTGGCATCGTGCTGTTTCAGTCGGCTCTGGGTACGCTGACCACAACGATGGTGTTTTCGCGCGTGATCGTGGAGCGATACGACAAAGCGCGCGGATTTGCGCTGTCTCTCGTCATATCCTGCGCGCCGATGGGCGGCGCCATCGCCGTTCCATTCATTGGCGACATTATTGCCGACCATGGCTGGCGGTCTGCCTATGAGGTGCTGGCTTTAGTGACCGCGGTTGGCGGCATCCTCACGTTGGTGCTGATGGGGGAGGCGCGCAATGACGCTGCCAAAGTGCGCCCGGCAACACATAAACTCAGCCGTCAGGAAATTGCAAAGCTCTTCGCCACACCACTCTTTCCACTGGCAATTGGCGGGATGTTACTCGTCAACATCCCGCAATTGTTGGTCTCTTCGCAATTGGTGCTGGTGCTCGCGGACAATGGCGCAACCGGGAAAGTGGCGACCGGGATTGTCGCGCTTTATGCCGCAGGGGTGGCTGTGGGACGCGTATTGTGCGGCTTGGCGCTCGACCGTATTGCCGTCCAATATGTTGCAATTATAACGCTAGGATTGCCCGCAATCGGATTGGCAGCCATGGCCTCCTCCTATGACGCGACGTGGATATTAAGCGGCGCGATTTTGCTCATGGCGCTCGCCCAAGGCGCCGAGAGCGACATCGGTGCCTATCTGATCTCGCGCAAATTCGCGCTGCGTAATTACAGTCTGATTGCCAGCTTCATGACTGTCGCGCTTACACTCGGGTCGGCGCTGGGATCGGTGATGCTCAGTTACTTGTTATCCGCCACCGGCAGCTATGTCAGCTTTATGATCTTGTGCGCGGTTGCGACTTTAATTGGAGCGTTCCTCTTCTATCTCACCGGTCGTTATCCAGCGCAGGAAAATGCCGAATAGCCAAGCTGATTACCCCGATCCTTCAGCAATCTTGCGCGCTTCATTGCGCAAAACATCCTTCTTAACTTTACCCGATGGCACGCGCGGTAGCTCATTAACCAGCACGACATGCTCAGGGAATTTTTGCCGCGCCAGCCCTTCATCATCCAGAAATCGGCGGATTTCGGGGAGATCGATATTCATTCCCTCGCGCGGGATGATGAAGGCGCAGCCTTTTTCTCCGGTCGAGGCACTCGGCATGGCGACGATGGCGACTTCTGCGACGGCGGGGTGGTTGAACAATAGGTCTTCGACTTCCTTAGGGCTGATATTCTCGCCCGAACGGATAATGATGTCTTTCTTGCGCCCAGTGATGACGATGTAATCATCGTGCACGATGCAGCCCAAGTCGCCCATGCGGAAATAGCCGTCGCCGATAAAATTGCCGTGATTGTCCGACGGGTGGACATAGCCGAAAAACAGTCCGGGACCGCGCGCGATGATTTCGCCTTCTTTGCCATGCGGCAAAGGCGTATCATCCACCGCGTCGATGATCTGGAGTTCCGCTGGGTATACAATCTCGCCATCGGTATCTGCGCCCAAATCGGCCTGTGCGCGGTCGCGGATTCCCAATGTCGCGGTCACCATTTCGGTCGAGCCATAGCAGCGGAAGAACAGGCATCCGGGGAATGTCGCGCCGGCGGTGCGAATCAGGTCGGGCGAGACGGTGGTGCCGCCGCAGAAGAACAGCCGGAGCGAGGCGATCGCTTCGGGACGACTGCTCGCGGTGTCGAGTAGCTGCTTGAGGAAGGGCGTAGCACCACCATTGACGGTGCAACGGTGCTCTTCAATCACGCGAATGCCTTCTTCAACCGTCCAGACGTCCATCAGTACGCTGGCCGAGCCGTGAATCCACGTCAGATCAAACGCCCAAAGCGCACCGGTGATGTGCGTGACAGGGGAGGGCATGAAGACGACATCGTCTGGCCCGATCTTCCATGCATCGCCCATCGCACGGGCGCGGTGATCGTAGCTATAATGGGTGTGCAGCACGCCCTTGGGTTTTCCGGTGGTGCCAGATGTGTACATCACCATCATCACGGAAGAAGGATCGACAACGGGCAGCGCGGTTTCGTTAGCGGGTGCGACCAAAAGCGCCATGTCCCAAGTCAGCTCACCGGCATCGCGCACCACCACGACGTCGCGCAACTCGGGCAATTCAGTGCGCAACCCCGCCAGCATCTCGGCATGATCATGCTTGCGAAACGTGCCGGGCACGAAGATTAGCTTCGATCGGCAATCAGCCAAAATATAACCAAGCTCGGACTCGCGGTAGATCGGCGGGATCGGGTTGATGACAAGGCCGGTCATGCGCGCGGCGAGCGCGATAACTGCGCTCTCCACCCAATTGGGCAGTTGGAAGGAAATTACGTCGCCTGGCTTCAGTCCGCGTGCCAGAAAGAAGGCGGCAAGCTTCAGCGCCTTGTCCCAGCATTGGCGGCGCGTCAGCCGGTTCTCGCCTTCGATCAGTAACAGATGATCGGGGTCTGCTGCGAGTGAGGCACGGGCAGCATCTACCAAGGTCGTGTTAGTCCAATGGCCCTCTCTCAAGTAGCGGTCCGCCAATTGCTGCGACCAGCGCGTCTGGAAACCGCTAGGATCGGTTCGCATTGTCCAGTTCATCGTAACATCC
>CALGEE010000563.1 GCA_937881525.1 uncultured Sphingomonadales bacterium
CCTCATCAAGCAGCACTCAACTGCCAAGATATCCCTCAAGGCCAGGCGCAAAAAGACCGCCTGGGATGAATTAGTTTCGATGTTATCTGACACCGTTCCCTTTCCAGCGCGCTGGAAAGGGAACGGTTCATCTCTTGAACGAGATGATGGTTGCCGGTTTTGATGGTGGTGCACACCAACCACAAAACGAGGACACCACAATGTTGAACACTACCGAAAAGATCATCAAACACAAAACCGGGCTACTGAACCTTGCCGAGGAGCTGGGCAATGTCTCAAAAGCCTGCCAGGTCATGGGCCTGTCGCGGGACACGTTCTACCGCTACAAGGCGGCGGTCGAGAATGGCGGCGTCGAGGCGTTGTTCGACCGCACACGGCGCAAACCCAATCTGGCAAATCGGGTGGATCAGGCGATCGAGGATGCAGTCATCGCGTCGGCCACGGACTTTCCCGCTTACGGCCAGGCCCGTACGTCGAACGAGCTGCGCAAGCTGGGGGTGTTCGTCTCGCCTTCGGGCGTGCGCTCGATCTGGCTGCGGCATGACCTGGCGAACTTCAAAGCCCGCCTGAAGGCCCTGGAGGCCAAGGTCGCCGCCGACGGCCTCATCCTGACCGAGACGCAGGTCCAAGCGCTAGAAAAGAAACGCCAGGACGACGAAGCCTGCGGTGAGATCGAGACGGCTCACCCTGGGTACCTGGGCTCACAGGACACGTTCTATGTAGGCACGCTCAAGGGCGTCGGGCGCGTGTATCAGCAGACGTACGTCGATACCTATAGCAAGGTCGCTCATGCCAAGCTCTACACGACCAAGACACCGATCACGGCGGCAGATCTACTGAACGACCGGGTGCTGCCGTTTTTCGAAGAGCAGGGTTTACCGGTGCTTCGGATCTTGACCGACCGGGGAACGGAATATTGCGGACGGGCCGACAAGCATGATTTTCAGCTCTTCCTGGCGATCAACGACATCGACCACACCAAGACCAAGGTGAAATCTCCGCAGACGAATGGCATCTGTGAAAGGTTCCACAAGACAGTCCTGCAGGAGTTTTATCAGGTCGCGTTCCGCAAAAAACTCTACGAGAGCATCGAAGCGCTGCAGGCCGATCTTGACGAGTGGCTGCAGCATTACAACCACGAGCGCACGCACCAGGGCAAAATTTGTTGCGGTAGAACGCCGATCCAGACCATGATCGACGGCAAAGAGATCTGGAAGGAAAAGTTCATCACCTGAATTTAACCTGACAGACACCGCCAAAAACCGCTGACTGTCAGATTACGTCTGAACTACTACACTGCCGCAGAGTGCGCCAACTACCTCACAAACCCAGGATACGCTTCCGTCTAGGATCACCCCGCCCTAGTGGCCCCGAACATTGGCCCCATTGATAATCCGCTCGTTCGGGTAGCGCACAATAGCCTCGCCCGACTGCAATCCATCG
>CALGEE010000564.1 GCA_937881525.1 uncultured Sphingomonadales bacterium
ATCTAACATTATTCCCAGTTTCCTTGACCCGTTAGTTAGAGTTCCAAATTGAACTTGACCGGCCCATTATCTACGCACATTGTGCGAAAGCAAGTTCCAAATGGAACAGCTAAATCAAAAGTCGATTCCGGACGGGGTCTGTTGCCCCTTCCGCCAACGGGAAGGAACGCTCATGAAACACCAGAATTTCATTACGCTTATCGCGTTTGCGCTGGGCATTACTGTCGCAGGCGCCGCTACGGCGCAAACGCTGACGATGGGGGTGCGTGGTGGCCCCGAATCCATGGACCCGCATTTCTCGGCGCTAGGCTCGCATGCGGAAGCCGCCAAGCACATTTTCGACACGCTTGTCTGGTCGGGCACTGATCTGCAGATCGAACCGGGACTTGCGACAAGCTGGGCGCCGGTTGATGAAGACACTTGGGAGTTCAAGCTGCGCGAGGGCGTAAAGTTTCACGACGGATCTGATTTTGATGCAGAAGATGTTAAATTCTCGATCGAACGCATTCCGGTTGTAACCGGGCCGACGACAACGGCGATCTATGTGCGCCGGGTGGCAAGCGTGGATATAATCGATCCCTATACGATCCACATCAACACTGACGGTCAGGCGGCAACGCTGCCCAATGATTTCATCCGTCTATTCATCGTCTCGTCCGAAGCGGCTGCCGACTATTCCACGCCAGAAACGGCCGCGGGAGGCTTTAATTCGGGTGCGGCGACTATCGGAACCGGTCCTTACAAGTACGTCAGCTGGGAGCCGAAGGGTGACCTCGTGCTGGCACGCAACGATGATTACTGGCGTGGCCAGGGTGCCTGGGAAACCGTGATCCGCAAGGAAATCCCCAACGACAGCTCGCGTCTGGCGGCGTTAAAGGCTGGACAGGTGGACGTGATCAACTATGTCTCTTCAGTCGACTATCTGGCGCTTCAGCAGGATGCGGACATCGACGCGGTCATCGGCGACAGCGTCTATATCATGAACCTGCAACTCGACCAGCGCGAGGACACGCCGCTGGTGCGCGCCATCGACGGGTCCGATCTGCCTGAAAACCCGTTCCGTGACTTGAAGGTGCGTCAGGCCATCGACTATGCGATCGACCGCGAAACCATGGTTGAGATCGTGCTGGAAGGTCTGGGCAAACCGGCCAACCAGATGATGCCGGTCGACTTCTTCGGGTCCAACGCGGATATCCCGATGCCGATCTATGATCCGGCCAAGGCCAAGGCTTTGCTTGCGGAAGCGGGCTATGCCGACGGGTTCGAGGTTGATCTTTATTGCACCGCCGACCGTCTGCCGGGCGATGGCGCAATCTGCCAGGGTCTGGGGCAGATGCTGACCCAGGTGGGTATCAAGACCAATGTCAACGCGATCTCCAGAACGGTTTATTTCCCCGCGCAGGCGCGGCTGGAATATTCCATGTTCATGAACGGCTGGGGCACCCTGACAGGTGAAGCGTCCTACACGCTTGGCGCTCTGGCGCATTCGAACGATCCTGACGCGAAGTTGGGCGCATTCAATCGCATCGAGTACATGAACCCTGAAGTCGATGTGCTGCTGCAGGCCGCTGCCACGGAGATGGACGAGGATCAGCGCCGCGCAACCTATGAAGAGGCGATGGCGATGATCATGGCGGACAAGGCCTATATCTCCATCGTTCAGCTTCAAACGGTGTGGGGGACGAAAGCGGGCACGCTGACTTTCGAGCCGCGCTTTGATGAAGACACGCTGGCATTTTTCATCAAGCCTGCGTCCTGATAAACCCAGATGACAAGGGGCCGGGCGGTCTTTGCGCTGCCCGGCCTTTGTATATGCAGGGAGACACCTGATGCTCGGCTTCATCATCCAGCGATTCCTGCAAGCCGTCGTGGTCATGGCTGTCATGTCGGTCATCGTCTTTTGCGGCGTTTACGCCATCGGAAACCCGATCGACATCGTGATTCCACCGGAAGCCACCGAAGACATCCGCGCCGAGGCGGTCCGTCGTCTGGGTCTCGACCGTCCTCTCTACGAACAATACTTCATCTTCGTCGGCAATCTGCTGCAAGGCGATCTGGGGCGTTCGTTCGTTTACAACATCCCGGTGCTCGAACTGATCGCCGGCCGGCTGCCCGCCACGCTTGAACTGGTGCTCATCTCGGTCGTGTCGGCCACTGTTCTGGGGGTCAGCCTTGGAATCTATGCGGGTTATCGTCCGGACAGCTGGGTGTCCAAGACGATCATGGCGGTATCGGTTCTTGGATTTTCAGTTCCGTCCTTCTGGGTGGGCTTGATCCTGATCCTGTTCTTCGCGGTGCACCTGGGCTGGCTCCCTGCAGGGGGGCGGGGTGACACAGTCGAGATCTGGGGTGTGGCCTGGTCCTTTCCTACGCTTGACGGGCTGTCCCATATCGTGCTGCCGGCGGCTAATCTGGCGCTGTTCAAACTGGCGATGATGATCCGGCTGGCACGCGCAGGAACCCGCGAGATCATTCTGACCGATACCATCAAGTTCGCCCGTGCCGCCGGTTTGTCCGAAGCCACCATCCTGCGTCGCCACCTTTTGAAACTCATTTCCATCCCGATCATCACGGTGTTCGGTCTTGAACTGGGATCGACACTTGCCTTTGCCGTCGTGACAGAAACGATTTTCTCCTGGCCGGGTGTCGGCAAGCTGATCATCGACAGTATAACGGTGCTCGATCGCCCGGTGATGGTCGCATATCTTATCATCGTCGCGTTTCTGTTCGTCACCATCAACTTCGTGATCGATCTGGTCTTTGCCCTGATCGACCCGCGTGTGCGCCACGGAGCGTCAGCATGAGCAACACGAGTACACCGCTGCGCCGCCTTTGGGCAGAGTTTCGCGAAAACAAGATCGCGGTCGTGGCTCTTGTCGTGGTGGTGTTCTTGATACTTCTTGCACTTTTCGCGTCATTGGTATCGCCGCAAAACCCATATGATCTGGCCAACCTGTCGCTCATGGACAGCCGCAGACCACCGGGTTTCGTCGGCACGGGCGGGTACACCCATATCCTCGGCACCGATCCGCAGGGACGCGATCTGCTCTCGGCCATCCTTTACGGGTTGCGCATTTCCATCCAGATCGGGCTTGCCGCAGGCTTAGTCTCGCTGACCATCGGTACGACCCTTGGCATTCTTGCAGCCTATCTCGGGGGCCGGGTCGAGGCGTTGATCATGCGCCTTGTCGATCTGCAACTGTCTTTCCCGGCAATCCTGCTTGCGCTGGTAATCGTCGCGCTTCTGGGGCAAGGCAAGGCGCAGCTCATCGGGGCGCTGGTGGCCGCGCAATATGCCTACTTTGCCCGCACCGCCTATGGCGCGGCCAAGGCGGAGCGCGGCAAGGATTACATTGAAGCAGCCCTTGCTACACCGCTCAGCGCGCGTCTGGTGGTCTGGCGGCACATGCTGCCCAATTGCACCCCGCCGCTGATCGTTGTCGCGACCGTGCAGATCGCCAATTCGATCTCGCTCGAAGCGACGCTCAGCTTTCTGGGCCTTGGCCTGCCGGTCACCGAGCCTTCGCTGGGCATGCTGATTTCGAACGGTTTTCCCTACATGATGAGCGGTCGTTACTGGATATCGGTTTATCCGGGTGTCGCGCTGATCATCCTGATCTTCGCGATCAACATCGTGGGTGACCAGGTGCGCGATCAATTCAATCCGAGGCTTCGCAAATGACCGAACCCGTTCTGAGCGTCAAAAACCTGAGCACGCATTTCTTTACCCGCGGCGGAGTCGTCAAGGCGGTTGACGGTGTGTCTTTCGATCTGGCGCGGGGCGAGATCATGGGGCTGGTCGGCGAAAGCGGGTCGGGCAAGACGGTGACGGGGTTTTCCCTGATCGGTCTGGTCGATGCGCCGGGGCGCATTGTCGACGGTTCCGTCAAACTTAACGGCACCGAACTCAGCACCCTTTCTGAAAAGGCGATGCGGACCCGTCGGGGCAATGAGATATCCATGATCTTTCAGGACCCGATCGCGACGCTTAACCCGATGCTGACAATCGGTCAGCAGATGAAACTTGCAATCGACGCCCATGAACGGCTGAGCCCCCAAGCCGCCGAGGCGCGGTCAGCAGAATTGCTGACTCAGGTCGGGATTCCATCCGCCAAGGCAAGGCTGCGGGCGTATCCGCACGAGTTTTCGGGCGGTATGCGGCAACGTGTGGCAATTGCCATTGCGCTGTTGCACCGGCCCGCCGTGATCGTGGCGGATGAACCGACGACAGCGCTTGATGTGTCCATCCAGGCGCAAATTTTGTTCCAGATGCGCGATCTGGCGCGTGAAACAGGGACGGCGATGATCTGGATCAGTCATGATCTGGCCGTCGTCTCTAGCCTCGCCAGCAAACTGGCGGTGATGTACGCGGGCCGCATTGTCGAACAGGGGCCGACCGCCACGCTGCTACGGGACCCACGCCATCCTTATACTGCAGGTCTGATCGCCTCGCTGCCGGCGATGGCGAAGCCGGGCACGCCCTTAACACAGATACCGGGCTCCACGCCCTCGCTGCTGTCGCTTCCGCCGGGGTGTCCCTTTGCGCCTCGCTGCGATCACGCCGATGATGTTTGCAAGACCACGCCCGCGCTGACCATGCAAGGCAACCGGGGATGGCGGTGCTACCATCCCGTAGGACAAGACGCAGAGGTTTTGGCATGACCGCGTTTCTGACCATCGACAATGTCAGCCGCCTGTTCGGTCCCAATCTGAGCATGGGCGAAAAAATTGCTGCGCGGTTGGGAGCAGATGTCGAAACAAGATCGGTGCGTGCTGTCTCGGACGTCTCTTTGACAATCCGCAAGGGTGAAACCCTAGGACTTGTCGGTGAATCCGGTTGCGGCAAGTCCACGCTGGGGCGCCTGATTGCTGGCGTTCTGCAGCCGACCACCGGCACTGTGTCCCTGGAGGGGGCACCCGTGATGGAGGGCGCAACCAAGGTCACGACCCGTGTGCAAACCGTGTTCCAGGATCCTTTCGCCAGTCTGGACCCACGTATGAAGGTCGGCGACACGGTGTCTGAAGGCCCGATTTCCCACGGCCTGACCAACAAGTCTGAGGTCCGCCGCTATGTCGCTGGCTGGTTTGAGCGTGTGGGACTGGATCCCGTCTGGGTCGATCGATATCCGCACCAGTTTTCGGGCGGCCAACGGCAGCGTATAGCGATTGCCCGCGCACTTGCCATGCAGCCCGACGTGCTGATCTGCGACGAACCTGTCGCCTCGCTAGACGTTTCGATTCAGGCGCAGATCATCAATCTGTTTCTTGAACTGAACCGCGATCTTGATCTGACCTGCGTGTTCATCAGCCACGATCTTTCAGTTGTGCAGCACCTCAGTGATCGTGTCGCGGTCATGTATCTGGGTCGCATCGTCGAGTTGGGGCCTGTGGCGCAGGTTTTCGACACACCGGCGCACCCCTACACGGCGGCTCTGTTCGGCAGTGTTCCAAAACTGGTTCTCGATGCCGATGAACTGGTGCGTTTCGACACGATCGAAGGTGAGGTTCCGTCGCCGCTATCCCCGCCATCAGGGTGCGCTTATCATCCGCGCTGCCCGCTGGCGACAGCGCCGTGCAGCATAACCCAGCCCGAAACGCGGACCGTATCGGACCTGCGCTCTGTCGCGTGCCACCATTTCGATGCGCAACTGGCTACCGCAGCCGCCAGGTAAGCAACGTGGCGGCTGCCGATGCCGCGGCAAAGACCTGCGGGGTTCAGGCCGGTGGTGCAACGTGCAGCCCGACAACACCGTGCTTTGCTGTTAATTTCCACTGAGAAGTGACCCGGGTTTTCCATCGAGAAGTGACCCATCTCTGATTATGGATTTCGTGTCAGTTGCGGGTCAAGGGC
>CALGEE010000565.1 GCA_937881525.1 uncultured Sphingomonadales bacterium
CTACACAAGAGCTCAGCACGCTTTACAAGTCGAGCCATGTGCTGGCGGCACTTGACGATATTGCTGTGGCCTACGACCGTGATCCGCTGGCACAAGGCATTGTGGGCCTTTATGCAGACCTTCTAGCCGCTGCGGATCGCACAGTGCCTGCCCTGGCGGTGCTGGAACGGCATCTGACCGAAGTGCCCGAGGACGCCCCCCTGCGGCTGAAGGCGGCGCAGATGGCCCATCTTGCAAACCGCCCCGCCGTGGCCGAGGCGCATCTGGTGGCCCTGTCCCGCCTGGGGGCGCAGGCGGGCCTTGCCCTGGAAACCGAAAGCGAGCCGCCCAAACCGGTCAAATTTTCCTTCACACCGGATATGCGGACGGTGGCCACATACAGCAGTGTCCTTGGTGCGATTGATGATCCCGCATGCGTAATTGTTGATAATCGCAGCTATGCCGAATTCATGGGAACCGATAAAAGGGCGCTGCACGGCGGTGCGATCCCGACGGCGAAACATCGCGACTGGGTCGATCTTTAGCTTGGAAAAGCATACGCGTATTAAGCGGGGCATGCCGCTTGCGGTGATCGGGTTGCCGCTATCACGCTTTGACGATGACGGGATCGACATGGCCGTTGATCCAGCGGGCCAAGCCGGTCATGCGGGCGTCTTCGCCCCGTTGTCCCATGATCTGCAAGCCGACCGGCATGCCGCCGACGGCCATCATCGGCAGGGTCACAACGGGCGCGCCGATCAACGAGCTTGGATAGTTGAACACCGCATCGCCGGTTGGCCGGAGTGCCAGCGGTTTTCCGGGGATATCGCCCGGCCAAAGGGGGGCGGGTCCGGGACAGGAAAGCGTAATGGCGGCATCGGCCAACGGGGCCAGCGCCGCATGGCAGGTACGGGTATATTCACGGGCCAGAAGCAAGGCGTGATAGTCGTCGAGCGTCATCGCTTCCGCCTTGGCCAGCGTGGCCTGTGTGCGCGCGCTGACGCCATCGGGACACCGGTCCACGAGGTTGCGCTGGAACCATCGGTTCTCCCACGCCGTGATCATGCCGCAGATCGCCGTCGCATTGGTGATGCTCGCTTCAAGGCTTTCAATCCACGGATGATCGTCGCGCCTGAGCAGCGTCACGCCGGCGCTTTGCAGATTATCCATAAGCTGTTCAAACGCCGAAATTGAGGCAGCATCAAGCTTTGCCCAGCCTTCCGTCTGCAACACGAGCAAGCGTTCCGGGCGGATCGGATGGGGGGTCGTCATGGGTCCCATCAGGCCCGGATAGCCAGGATCGCCACCGGTCCGGCTGGCGATCTCGATGGCGACCTGCCACATGTCTTCGATACAGGCGGCGTGCGGCCCGTGCGTGCTCATGGATGTCGCCTGGCGTTCGCCGCGGTGAATGCCGCCCTGACTGGGCTTGAGGGCGAAGTTCCCGCAATATGCCGCCGGACGGATGATCGAGCCGCCGACCTGGGTGCCGATCGCGGCCGGCATCATGGCGCTGCCAATTGCTGCGGCGGACCCCGATGACGAGCCGCCGGCGGTGCGTGCCGGATCGAACGGATTGGTCGTCGGGCCTGGATGATTACCCCCCAGTTCAGCCGTGACGGTCTTGCCAAAAATCACCGCACCGGCCTGGCGCAATGCCCAGACGGCGGCGTTGTCGTTTTTCGGAAAATTGCCGTCAAAGGCGGCGCAGCCCAACTGGGTCGGCATGTCTTTGGTCTCAAGCAGATCCTTGATGCCGACCGGCATGCCGTCGATGGCGGAAAGCGGCTTGCCGTCTTTCCAGCGTTTAGCACTGGCTTCCGCAGCGGCCCGCGCCGCCGCTTCATTCAGCGCAGCGAAGGCCTGCACAACCGGCTCCCGTGCGGAGACCACGTCCAGACAACGCTCCAGATAGGCGACGGGCGTATCAGTGCCATCAGCGAAAGCGCGCCGGGCATCGTGAAAGGTGAGCCCCTTGAAGGTCCGGGGGTCATAAGCCGTGGTCTGGTTTGCCATGCGCGTGTTTCCTGTTGAGTGCTTCGAACGCCTGCAAGGGTGCAGACGCTGACGTTATCATCATCGCAGCGACAGTTAAGGTCTTTTTGCAAAAGGATGAGAGATTTGTGCCGTTCACGCCCTCTCACATTCTGTAACTCTCTCGGAATATAATAATGAAATCGTAATCTTTATAGCTGAAGTTCGTAGTGAGATTTCGTTCATGTTCGGGGTGCCAAGATGAAAATTGTAAAGATTGCGCCAATGCTTTTATGCGCAGGGCTGCTCTTAAGCGCCTGTTCAAGCCGACATTTCCCAGATAACCTTCAATTCTGAGCAAATCGTAGGCGATCTCCGCCACCGATGGAAGGAATTTTGCTCTGCGGTCATTCGGCAGCCACGATTTGATGATTTGGCCGTTGTTGGAAGCCGATTTGGCCAATTTTGTCGTCATCCAGACACACCTCTCCTGTCTTTTCCACCTTGCCGTCAATTTCCTCGGCCTACGCCGGAACGGGTCTTCGGCGTAGATCATCAATCAAGGCCAAGATTTTCTGGAACAAGATTTTCGACACGGCAACCTCGGCTAATTGGAACGTGACATAACGGCCATGACTGACAACCTTGGCTCCGATCTTGACCAGCTTCTCCCGTAGCGTGGTCAGCGACCAGTGTTCGACCTCCTTCGGCAACGCAAGCGTCCGCATGAAGTTGCCCAGATTGTAGGCCAGGGCGTGAAGCTGGAGCCGCACCTCGTTATTGCGGAACTTGCTGCAGGACAGCCGCGTCCATTTGATGGCGTACTTGCCTTCCTTGATGTACTGCTCCGCTGTCCCTCGGTGATTATAAAACGCTACCACCCGTTCGGCTGGGCGGCTCAGGTTAGTGACGATAAAGCCGACACGGGGGTACAACTCGCCGGGATGCCATTCCACCTTGGCAACAACCCGCCGTTTCTTGCTCCACGATCCGGCCTGATAGCTGAAGCTGGCGTAATAGCGCCGCACATGGTTCGGTGGGCGACCGACGGGGCGGGTCAGCAGGTGGGCAATGCATTCTTGAAGAATCTTGTTGGCCTTGAGGCGGATGGCATACTTGAAATCCTCGGCTTCCAGAAATTCATAGATGTCCGGCGAGGCGAAGGCGGCGTCCCCTCGGAAATAGCGACGCAGGTTCCGTTCCCGGTAACGCTCGACGACCGGTTCCAGAACGTTGCGCCAACCGTCGGCGCTATGAACATTGCCGGGGCGAAGCGAACACCGCTCCAGATCGCCGAACTGGTTGAACAGAAATAACGGATGGTAGCAGGTGCAACCGAAGTGACCATTGTACGCCGTTCCCTCTTGTTCGCCGTGCGTCGGACTGACGCTGCTGTCCATGTCGAGAATGATTATCTTCGGCGGGCGGCGGTCATGAACCCTGTCGATCCACGTCCCGTTCATGTCGGCCAGGACTTCAATGTTCGCATCGGTCGCCAGAAGCTCCGTCTCGAAGCGCCCCATCTGGCTGGTGGATGCAGCCTGTCTTTCGACGGCCTTGCCGCCAACAATCCACCGCATGGCAGGATCACGTCCAAGACGGTCGGCGTCGTTTACGTCCTCATAACCACCAAGGCGACCAAACACCGACTGACGGAACTGCCCCGTCATGCCGTGCCATCCGTTCTTGCCGGTGCGGCTGTCCTGGAAAATACTCCCGGCAATCTCGGTCAAGCCAAGGGCATCGTCAAGCTCCCGATAAGCGAGCAACCCTCCGTCAGAGGTGATCTTGGAACCATGGAATTCAAGCTTCAAGCGGCGGTCAAAATCAACCCGTAAACCGTCCCGTTTCGATTCACCC
>CALGEE010000566.1 GCA_937881525.1 uncultured Sphingomonadales bacterium
CTATGGCTATGCTGGAAAAGCATCTTTCGTCGACGGCGGTCGAAAATGTTGCCCTAAAAAGTTATTTTCAGGAACTGTGCGCAAGCATAGGGACGTCAATGATCGGTGAACCGCAACGGTTGGTGTTAACCAGCGAGGTTGATGACAGCGCTGTCGATCCGGATACCTCGGTCAGCCTTGGGCTGGTGGTAACAGAATTGGTTATCAACGCCCTAAAACATGCGTTTCCTGGAGGAACCCAAAAGGGCACAATTAAGGTGGGGTACAAATCAGATGGCACGGCGTGGACGTTGGTCGTGGCCGATGATGGTGCCGGAATGCCAAAGGATCCAGAGGATCGTAAGCCCGGCCTTGGAACCGGCATAGTCGAGGCGCTCGCCAGCCAATTGGGCGCAATTGTTAGTGTGACCGATGAATCGCCTGGGACGAAAAGATCCATCGTTCATAGCTAATCGGCAGCTTTGCTGGCTTTTCGCCAACAACCTCCTTATAGGCGCGGCCATCATGCAGATACCCGGCCATATCGACCCTATAGTCACCCCGCGCGAGATTACCCCGCGCGCTGATGGACGCATCGACCTGATGGGTCTAAGCCATCTTCAAATCCGTCAGTTATTTGAAGAATCGCAGCTTGATGAAAAAGCTGCAAAGCTGCGTTCAAAGCAAGTGTTCCATTGGATATACCATCGCGGCGTCACTGATTTTGAGGCGATGACGGACATTTCCAAGACCATGCGGCCATGGCTCGCGGACCGCTTCGTCATTGGCCGGCCCGAAATTGTTGAGGCGCAGGTGTCGTCGGACGGCACGCGCAAATGGCTTTTGCGGACCGACGATGCGCAGGATTATGAAATGGTGTTCATCCCCGACGCTGATCGCGGGACCCTATGCATTTCTAGCCAAGTGGGCTGCACGCTAAACTGTCGTTTCTGCCACACGGGTACAATGCGGCTGGTACGCAACCTGACGCCCGGGGAAATCGTAGGGCAGGTCATGCTTGCCCGCGACGCGCTCGGCGAATGGCCGAAAGGCAATATGGCGTCTGTGGCGGCGGACGAAGACGAAGACGAAGATGACGATGTCGGGCACTACACCGCTGACGGCCGCATGCTGACCAATATCGTGCTTATGGGCATGGGTGAGCCGCTGTACAATTTTGATAATGTGCGCGATGCGATTAAGATTGTCATGCATGGAGATGGCCTTGGCCTGTCGCGTCGTCGTATCACTTTGTCTACATCTGGCGTTGTGCCGATGATGGCGCGGGCGGGCGAAGAGATAAACGTCAACCTGGCCGTCTCGCTGCACGCGGTGACCAAAGAGGTGCGCGACGAACTCGTGCCCCTTAATCGCAAATATGGCATTGATGAGCTGTTGCGGGCCTGCGCCGAATATCCTGGCATTAGCAACGCGCGGCGAATAACATTTGAATATGTGATGTTGAAGGACAAGAACGACAGCGACGCCGACGCGCGCGAACTCGTGAGCCTTATCCGCCAATATAAGCTGCCTGCCAAGGTCAACCTGATCCCGTTTAACCCATGGCCCGGCGCAACCTATGAATGTTCTGACCCCAAACGCATTAAGCATTTTTCAAGCATCATATTCGAAGCCGGCATCAGCGCGCCCATCCGCACACCCCGCGGCCGGGATATCATGGCGGCGTGCGGGCAATTGAAATCTTCAAGCGAGAAGAAAAGCCGCGCTGAGCTTGACCGCCTCGCCGAAGAAAAACAGGCGGCTTTGGGTTAAGGCATGAGCTTTACGTGGTGGCGATATCCGACACGTCGATTTGCGGTCGATGGGCTGGCGTTTAGCGTTTCCAGCCGGGCACGCGGCGATGGTTTGCATTCGGCTTTATCCATGCAGGGTGTGGCGCAAGCTGCGGACCACACACCGTCCCTTGGCCCCGAATCTGTCCGCAACCATCTGTTGCGGGTGACGCTCCCCGATGGACGTTTGTTGGAGGTGGAACTGGGTTATATGGGCCCATGGACCACTGGCATTGTCGCGCGTGTTAATGGCGTTCTGGTGTATGAAAGCCACAAAGGACGCGTTCCGGTCTATCCCGAAAAATATCAGAGCACGGCGGTGCAGCACAGCAGCTTTGGCGAAATCGTGAAGGCAGGGCAAAGCGGACAAGACACGCATGGCGGCGTATTTGCACGGCACAACCGCCTGCCTTTTGCCATTGATGTGGCCACGGGCTTGTTATTCTACATCATAGCCAAAATGACCGATTTACAGACGGCCGCCTTGGTTGGTGCCGCCGTTGGCTTTGGCCTTGTGACGTTCCAACGCATCACAAAAATCGACGTCACGGGCGGCCTCGCTTTGTTTGGCATCCTCATGCTTTGCATATCGGCGGGCCTTGCAGTCTGGTTGAATGATGACGAATGGATCAAGCAGCGCGGTACGATTACGGGCCTGATTGCGGCCAGCTTCTTCATCATCGATGGTGCTCGCGGAGGGCGGTATATCGGCAAAGGCTTGGCACGCTATATGCCCTATTCGGATATCCATGCAGGCCGCTTTGCCATAGTCATGGGCGTCATCGGTCTTATCATGGCGGCGTTGAATTATGGCGCTGCAAAGTTGCTGACCACGGACAATTGGCTGTTCTACAAAACCTTCGTCGATAATTTTATCGTTATTGGCCTTGTCCTGCTTGCCATGCGCTATGCCCGGACAAAGCCGGCTGTTTAAGCGAAAATCGCAACCGATTGCATACCCGTTAGCACCGCTTCGCAGCTGCTGTTCCAGACCGTCATATATTGGCCGCTAGCGCCGTTGGCGGCGTGGTGGGTTTCGCTCGATAAATACCACCAGCCATTTTCGGTGGTCGGCGCATCGGTCAACATATTGATCTGCCAGTTCATGGAACTCACCATGCCCTTTTCGGTCATCAGTCCCATGGCCGACGGCGGGAGGGCATCGCCAATGCAAATAAGCTCAGCGATTGGGTCTAACCCGTCATGTTCGGTCAGGCGGTGCCAGCTTGCGAGCCGGTTTGTTGCCAGTCCTAACTCAAGCCGTTTGTCGGGATATTGCATATGGCCGGTAAAGAACTCCGCCGGGCCGCTGCGAACCGTTTCGGTCGATGGAATTGGCGGCAATTCCAGAGCTTCGATATTCGTGTAACTGAGGTGGCTCTCGCGGCGGTTCATGAAGATGAAATTGCACGTCAGGCCAACGCCGTCCGCCCCTTTCACCTCCACTTGGATGAACGCAGTGTTCTTACCACGCCGCAGGATATGCGCGCTGATCTCAATATCACCCGCCAGAGGCCCGACAAAGGCAATCTGTGCCGATTGTAGAGGGGGAAGGTCATCTGCCACCAGCTTTGCCGCCTGATACGCGAGAACAGAGCTTAGGCCGCCATAAGATGTGCGACCCTGATGCCAGCTTAATGGAATGGAAATTTTGTGGATCGTGGCGCCAGGTGTAAATTGGGCGAGGAGCGATGCGAGGTTCATGCCGCTGACTTAGCGACGGAAAATCAAAGCCGCAAGTCACGCACAAAATGTCGCTTGCGTTGGAATGCGTTGCGTGTTGAACTATGGAGACGCGCTGAAAGGGGAGCTGCCGATTTACAGCTGGATCGACAATTTGCTGCAGAACGGGAATGCTATCGCGCCAGAGACCATGGCGGGGGGCCTTGCAGCCCGGATTTTGCGCGCTGCAGTCGAGGGGGGGCGGGAACCAGCGGGAGATTATCTCCGCCGTTGGGCTTGACGAGGCACGGCTGCGCAATCCGCTGAGCCGGATTTCGGGACAAGTCGCCCTTCGTTTGTTCAAATTTCTGCAGACGCATTTTAACGATCCGGCGATTCATTTGCGCGTGGGTCAGAAAGCTGGCGCGCAGAGTTTCTCCGACGTTGGTTATGGCGCGCTGTTGGAGACGGACTTGGGCGCCGTTATAAGGGCAGGTGTCCAGGTTCAGGCGCTTCGGCAGAATATGGTGCGGACTGTCTTTTACTCCGATGGCACACCGCCCTATTCCACATGGGAATGCCCGCCGGACCTGGTTAAGGATTATGCCAGCATTGTCGAATTTCTGGTCGTAAGCTTCACGCATTTGTCACGGCAGGTTCTGGATGAGGCGCCGTTGCTGCCGTCCATGCATTTTCGGCATCAGCCGCAATTTGACGTCGCCATATACGAGGCGACCTTTGGTTGTCCGGTTCGGTTTGGCATGCCGCAAACGCGGATGGAAATGCTGGGGCGGCAGGTGTTTCGCCCTTCACCCTTTGCCAATCAGCCGCTGTTTGATAAAACTATGAGGAACCATCCAAGTGGGCGCTGTCGGGCAAGACACATTTGGCCGTTAGCTATTTCTATCTCGCGAGTGAATTGGACAAATCGCCGCCAACGTTGGAACGGATGGCGGCATCCTTCGGTATGAGTGAGCGCACCTTGCGCCGCAAGCTGGTCGAAGAGGGCATTTCCTTTCGCGACTTGCTTGACCGCGTGCGCCAGGACAACTGCAAGCTATAATTCATGGAAGACACCCGCCCTTTGGGCGAGATCGCGCTGCTGCTTGGTTATAGCGACCTCAGCGCCTTTACCTGCGTACATAAAAACTGGATGGGTTTCCCGCCAAGCAAGCGCTGACACTGCGGCCGAAGAGTTGATACAGCAACCAGCGCCCCTGCGTCGTTTAATTGCAGCAATTGATCGTGGAAGACATCGCCAAGGGGAAAATGGTGGGCGTAGCAAGGATTGAACTTGCGACCCCTGCGATGTCAACACAGTGCTCTACCACTGAGCTATACGCCCACGCTGCGCCAGCCTCTAGCTGGGCTTGGTATATCATTCAAGCCTATTTCATTTTGTCACAGCTTTCCTTGGCAAAGAGCCGCTCGACCTCCAGAACCAGATCCTTGAGATGGAAGGGTTTGGCCAGAATCTTGGCATTTGGTATCGACGCGCCGGCGCGCAGGGCAACGCCGGAAAATCCGGTAATGAATATGACGTTGGTGGTCGGCGAAACCATGTTGCAATATTGCGCGAGTTGGATCCCGTCTATTTCCGGCATGATGATATCGGTGAGCAACAAGTCGAACCGTTCGGCCTCAAGCAATGGCGCGGCTGTGGTGCCACTATCAACAGCGACCACTTCATAGCCCGATCGTTCCAACGCCCGCGCGAGATATTCCCGGATAACCTGTTCATCTTCAGCGAGCAAAATGCCGAACATCACCGGTTCTGACCCTAGACAACATGGTTGTCGCCCTGAACAACCTTAATAATTGTGGAGAATTAATTTTTTTTTTGCACCATCTTGTCAATTATCTGCCAATAAACTGAGGAAGCAAAGTAAGGGCGCGCGTGACGACACGGGATACAGATGGATTCGCAAGTTGGGGCACCGATGCGCCATCGGTCCCGGTGTTGCTGTCCGTGCCCCATGCCGGCCGCGATTATCCCAATGACATTTACGACGCACTGCGGCTTCCACCCGCCGCTTTGGTTAGGCTTGAGGACCGATATGCTGACCTGCTGACGCGCCGCTGCGTGCAAATGGGGCATCCCGTTATCATGGCGCACCGAGCGCGGGCGTGGATTGACCTGAACCGGGGCACGCAGGATATCGACGCAGATATGGTGCAAGGGGCGCAGCGGGGGGATTATCCAAGCCCAGGGGTCAAGACGCGGGGCGGCCTTGGCCTCATCCCGCGGCGGCTCTCAGGGGAAGGCGAGCTTTGGAAGCGTCAGTTCACGCTGGATGAAGTGCAGCACCGTATAACGTCCTTCCACCAGCCTTATCATGACGCGGTCGGCGCGATACTGGAGCGCATGCGGCAAAGGTTCGGGGTCGCTATCCTGCTTGATTTGCACAGCATGCCGCCAATCCGCAGTGCCGCTGACGGACCAGCGCCGCAATTTGTGGTCGGCGACTGGTTCGGTAAGAGCGCAGCGTCCATATATGCAGAGCTGCTGTTATCGCGATTGCATGCGCAGGGTTATGTTGCGGCGCTGAACCATCCCTACGCCGGCGCGTTTATTCTGCGCCGTCATGCAAGGCCGCGCGCGAACATCCACGCACTTCAGCTTGAAGTCGACAGATCGCTGTATCTAGATTCTGATTTGCATCAGCCCGGTGCCGGCCTGGATCGTATCAGTGCGCTTATCCCGGCGCTTGTAGCTGCGCTTACAGACGAGGCCTTAGGCTCAGCCGCGCTTATCGCTGCCGAATGAAGCCGTAAAAAACCACCCCGGAATGTTCCGG
>CALGEE010000567.1 GCA_937881525.1 uncultured Sphingomonadales bacterium
GGAGATTTACGGCTATCAAGGGCACACTAGATTTTTTTAAGGGATATTGTATCTTCAAAAAAAATTTCGGGAAAAATCGAGACTAAAAAACAACAGGAGAGTTATTATGAATTTGGGAAATCATCTGTTGAAGGCAGCCATGCTGTCCTCCATCAGCATCGCTTCGCTAAGCGTAGGTTCAGTTGCGTTTGCGCAAGACAACACACCGCAAGCAAGCGACGAAGCTGACGAGAACGTCATAATCGTGACCGCAACCAAGCGCGAACAAACGCTGCAAGAAGTGCCAGTCGCCGTTTCGGTAACGTCAGCTGAGGCCATTGAGCGCTCACAAGTTCGCGATCTCAGGGATCTGCAGACCTTGGTTCCTACGCTTCGTGTCGGCCAGTTCCAAGAATCCGCTCAAGTTAGCTTTATCATTCGCGGCTACTCTAGTGGCGCCAACAACTCTGGTATTGAGAGCTCGATCGGCGTGTTCATCGACGGCGTCTACCGTTCGCGTTCTGCTGCAGCGATTAGCGACCTTCCCAACCTGCAACGCGTCGAGGTGTTGCGTGGCCCACAATCGACCTTGTACGGCAAAAACTCGTCGGCTGGCGTTATCTCAATCGTTACCGCGGCACCAAGCTATGAATATGGCGGCTCCGCTGAAATCAGCTACGGCAATCGTAACGCAATCGTAGCGAGGGCCGACATTACTGGCCCGATCTCGGACAATATCGCTTTCAGCCTTGCTGGCGGCATTAACAAGGCTGACGGTTATGGCACCAATCTGACCGATGGGTCGAAGACAAGTGATCGTAACCGCTGGTATAGCCGCGCACAGTTGCTAATCGAACCTACGGAGAACGTCAGGCTCCGGATCATCGGTGACTATGACAAGATTGACGAAAGTTGCTGCTTCGTTGGCAATGTCTTCGGCGGTCCAACCGTTGCAGCCATTCGTGCCGTTGGTGGCAATATAAACGCAGGTGGCGGTTTGAGCTACAGCGAATATCAGAATTTTTCTGCCGAGAACAACGTCACCAATGGCGGTATCTCGATGCAGGCGGACTATGAAATGGGTTCGTTGAATTTAACCTCAATATCAGCATATCGTGAATCTCGTAACAAAACGAACTCAGACAGCGATTTCTCCGGTGCAGATCTTATCGGCCAGAACCGTGGAGATGTCGACATAGTCACAAAGACGCAGGAACTTCGTTTGACTTCGGATTTTGATGGTCCATTTAACTTCTTGCTTGGCGGCTTCTATATGGATGAAAACATAAAGAGAGACGACGAGCTGTTGCTTGGCCGGGATACCCGGAACTATTTAAATGCCCTCACCGGAGGACAGTTTTTGGCACTTGAACCACTAATTCGCGTAGTGGCAGGCGGCCTGGCTTTCGCAGGCCCATTTGGTGGGGAGGGTCAAGGCCGCGCCGAAAAGTGGGATTACGATAACGAAACTTTTTCCGTCTTTGGTACTGCCGACCTAGAAATCACGGATGGACTTATTGTAACAGGTGGCTTCAACTACACCAAGGACAAGAAAAATGTTGTAAGCAACATCGCAGTAACTGACGTTTTCTCTGCGATTGATCTTGTGCAGGCTGGAGGAGTATTGCTAGCACAAGGCGGCGTTCCTGCGGTTCTTCCAGCCGGTGCGGTTGGCAATACCAGCATTTTATACCCGCGCATCACGCCTTGCCCAAACACGGACGGCCCTGCGCAGATCTGTAACCCGCTCCTCGCTTTCGCGCCCATTCAGTTCATTCCACCCTTTTTGAACATCCCGAATGCAGTGGAAAATGGCCGCTCCAGCGATGATAAGCTGACTTATTCGTTACGTGTGGCGTGGGAAGCGTCCGACAATATCAACCTGTATGCAAGCTATGGTACAGGATTTAAGTCAACGTCATGGAACTTGTCGATTGACTCGCGCCCGTTCGCTGCGGATTTTGTACCTGGTTCGCTGGCTCAAGGAGCACCTATCGCGCCTTCGGCTATTCGTACAGCAGGTCTTGCCACAAATAACCTCACAACCGGAACACGTTACGCGGATCCTGAAAAGGCAACGGTTATGGAAATGGGCCTGAAAGCGAAATGGGATAGTGTAGCGTTTAACCTGACCATTTTTGATCAGTCTATTAAAGACTTCCAAGGCAATAGCTTCATTGGCACAGGATTTGTTCTAACCAATGCCGGTAAGCAGTCTGTGAAGGGGCTTGAGTTTGATGGCAGTTTCAATCCGATCGATGCATTGGAATTACGCGCAGCCGTGGTCTATCTAGACGCAAAATATGACAGTTATCCCGCATCACAATATGGTGACCTTAGCGGGAAGTCTGTAGGGGGAGTTCCAGAATGGTCGACAACATTGGGCGCAACCTACACGGCACCATTGAACGATGACATTTCGCTCATCCTGAATGCCGATTATAGTTACCAGTCAAACGTAAAGATTTCCGATGATCCAGCTTATAGTCAGTATCAGCGTGAAGTAAATAATCTAGGTGCATCGGCAACGCTGGTGGCAGAAAACGGTGTTCAATTCTCGCTTTGGGCCCGTAACTTGACGAATGAGAAATATTTCTACGGCATCTTCCCAAGTGTGATTCAAGATGGTTCGGTTTCGGGCTATCCCACCCAACCGCGCACTTTTGGCGCATCGGTGAAGTACAAATTCTAACATTCTAAATTTTGTAAGGAAAAAAGCCAGGGCAGCCATCGCTGCTCTGGCTTTTTACTATGAAGAACCAACGCAGCAGGCACATACGCACAGCAACATCACAAGTGCCGATTGGTCTTTTCCCGGTAATATCTGTAAAACAGTGAAAGTGGTGCCCGAGGGCGGATTTGAACCACCGACACGCGGATTTTCAATCCGCTGCTCTACCCCTGAGCTACTCGGGCTGCGCGGCAAAAACCGCGTGGGAGCGCAGCCTATAGAGAGACGAAGCGCACCTTGGCAAGTGCAAAATCAGTCCGCGCCTTCGGAACCAAAGCTATCTTCATAATCCGCCAACGGCGCTGGCACGCGATAGCCTTCATCAAGCCACTTCAACAGGTCGCGATCCTTGCACCCCTGGCTACAGAAAGGTTTGGATCCCGTCACTTGTGGTTTCCCGCAAAGTGGACATTGATTAGCTTTGCGCGACATGGACATGCCCATAGCCTGTGGCCTTTTCATCCGCAACCACCAGCACATCGGCCCCCGCAGCGCGCATAGCCTGCGTCCGCCATCCGGCCCATGTTTGTGATTCCAATAATGTCGCAACATCGGGCAGCGCTGTCACCGTACGCGCGCCAAAACCGGATGACTGCGCAACCGCGCGCAACAGCCAATAGGCCTGTGTCTCGTCCGACAGCGCAGCGATACGCGTACCGAACAGATGGTCGAGGACCGACGGCCTTGGCCGCGCACGCACGACCTGCATGAAGCCATAACCGTTGATGGCGGTTCGTTCAAAAGGTCGCGCGTCAGACCTGGACGCAGCATCAAATATTTCCGCGATCTGCGTGCGCTGCGCCTTCGGCTCCATCGACACAAAATCAATCATGACCATCGCGCCCACTTGGTAGAGACGCAGTAGGCGCGCGATCTCCGCCGCTGCGACCTGATTGATATCAAAAGCACTGCCAATGCCATCTACATCGAAAGCCAACCCTGCCTTGGTACGCTGAAAGCTTATAATGACCGAACCCAGCTTTGACTGGCCAGATAGTGCGATGTCAAAGCCGTCGGCAATGGAGGCGCTTATCACAGGCTGCGCAAAGGACGTCAGACGGGCATCCCACAGGGCGTCCTTCGGCAATGACGGCAGAGCTCCGCTATCGCGCAACAGTATCTCAGTTGGCTTGATACGCCCAGGCTCCGCAATCGCTTCACGTGTCACTTCAAAAGTCACACGCGTGCCCTCTGGATCACTGATTTTGCTGCGCAGCAAAAGCTCGTGCCCGTCATCGGTAACGACATACGCGCCCGATGGCGTTTTGCGGTCAATGCGGCCAGTGC
>CALGEE010000568.1 GCA_937881525.1 uncultured Sphingomonadales bacterium
TGGAGACGCCCGTCATATGCCGCCGCGTCCCAGCCTTCGCCGCGTGCGTGTAACACTGCGTTGTGCAAGGACGCTTGCACGGCAACGGTGTTTCCCATCGACGCGCTATACTTCTGCGTCACTAAAGGCGCGCCGAACTTCGCAATGCCTGCCTTTTCAAAGGCGATGCGGTCAAGTGGCGGCATATCGGGAATGCCGTCCCCCGGCGCCAACAAAAACGCCTCATGATCCAAGCCGAGCGAAGCAATGCCGCAGGCGATAGGCTTAGTTAGAACATTAGTGGCGTCTAACCGGCCGCCAAGGCCGACTTCGACCATACATGCATCGGCCTTTGTCCGCGCAAAGGCACAGAAGGCGACGGCGGTGGTGACTTCGAAAAAGCTCGCCTCCAGCCCTTCCGCATGGTCGAGCACTTCGGACAGGAGTGCGGAAAGAGTTGTATCATCAATCAACCGTCCTGCGACCCTGATCCGTTCGTTAAAGCGCACCAGATGGGGGCTGGAATAGACATGTGCAGTTAGCCCAGCCGCCTCAATTGCGCCGCGCAGAAAGGCACAGGTCGAACCTTTTCCATTGGTGCCGGATACATGGAAGACGGGCGGGAGATGATGATGCGGACTGCCAAGTCGTTCCAGCAACGTAGCGATCCGTCCTAGGCCCAATATGTCTTTGCCGGGCGACAGCATGGTCAACCGGTCAAGCTGTGCCTGAACGGCAGGGTCAGTGGATGTTGCGTGGTCAGGCATGTGCTCGTCCTTTGCCATTCCCGTTTTCGCGGGCACGACAACAAGTTGTTTTCGCGAGATTAGGTTAAGCCGCCTTCTTCTCCGGTGCTAGATAGCCGATGAGTTGCGACAACACGCCGCGTAAGTCGCGGCGATGGGTAACCATATCGATCATGCCATGCTCAAGCAGATATTCGGCACGCTGGAACCCTTCAGGCAATTTTTCGCGAATGGTCTGTTCAATTACCCGCTGTCCGGCAAAGCCGATCAGCGCGCCTGGCTCTGCAATTTGGACATCGCCAAGCATGGCATAAGACGCGGTTACGCCACCAGTGGTTGGGTCTGTCAATACAACGATATATGGCAAGCCTGCATCATGCAGCATCTGGATCGCCACGGTGGAGCGCGGCATCTGCATCAGGCTCAATATACCTTCCTGCATACGCGCTCCGCCCGCAGCAGTAAAAATGACATAAGGACATTTCCCTCGGATCGCAGCCTTTACTGCGTCAATGAACGCTTCGCCCACTGCCATGCCCATTGACCCGCCCATGAAGGCAAAGTCCTGGACGCTGATGACGACGGTCTGGCCATTGATTGCGCCATGTGCGGTCTTCATTGCGTCGGTTTCGCCAGTGGCGAGACGCGCTGCCTTGATACGGTCGACATATTTCTTCGTATCTCTGAATTTCAGCGGGTCTTCGCCAACGACCGGTGGCTTTAGAATAATGTAGCTTTCGTCATCAAACAAAGCGTAAAAACGCGCAGTAGGTCCAATGCGGCCATGATGGTCGCATTTGGGGCAGATCGACTGATTTTCCTCAAATTCCTTAAGGAAGATCATCGCCTCACAACCCTTGCATTTGTGCCAGAGTGTTTCGGCGGTCTCGCGCTTCGCGATGAAGGGAATAGCATTACGGACGCGGGTTACCCAGTTCATGTTCAGGCCTTTCTGGCTTCGACAATTGCGTGCTTAAGCGATGCCACATAATCACGGACGGCACCAGCGGCGTTGGCGCCATGTCGGGCAACCAATTCGACAATGGCGGAGCCAACAACGACCCCATCGGCCACGCGTGCAATGTTGGCTGCTTGTTCGGGGGTGCGAACGCCAAAACCAACCGCGACGGGCAAGACGGTCTGGGCCTTGAGGCGGGCGACGGCTTCATCGATGCTCGTCTGCGCAGCAACTTGCAGGCCGGTGATACCAGCAACGCTGACATAATAAAGAAAGCCAGATGCACCATCGAGGACGGCGGGAAGCCGTGCAACGTCAGTAGTCGGCGTCGCCAGACGGATAAGGTCGATGCCAGCGCTGCGAAGGGCAGGGCCAAGCTCCGGGTCTTCTTCTGGCGGAATGTCGACGCAGATGACACCGTCAACGTCCGCTTTGCTGCATTCGGATGCGAACCAGTCTCCGCCACGGATGGTCATTGGATTGGCATATCCCATTAATACCAAAGGCGTATCCGGATGGCGTTTGCGGAAGGCGGAGGCGAGGGCGAAAATATCCGCCGTCGTGGTGCCAGCATTTAGGCTGCGTATATTCGCTTCCTGAATAACAGGGCCATCGGCCATGGGGTCCGTGAACGGCATGCCAAGTTCAATGACATCCGCGCCGCCCGCGACGAGCGCGTCGAGATTGGCCGCGGTGTCGCCATCGCCTGCCGTGATGAATGCGACGAGGGCTGGATGCGATTTACAGAATGCGGTGGAGAGACGAGTCATATCATGACACCCTGAACGCGTTTCAACAATGGTGACTGAAGCTCCAGGGCAATCATATCGTCGTCCCCAAAGCCTCGGCCACAGTGAAGATATCCTTGTCACCGCGCCCACACAGGTTGGCGAGGATGATCTGGTCACGGTCCATCTTCTTGGCTTCGCGCTCAACGGCGGCAATCGCGTGGGCTGGTTCTAGCGCTGGAATAATGCCTTCGGTGCGGCAGAGCAATTGGAACGCGGCAAGGGCCTCCACATCGGTCACGCTATCGTATCGCACGCGGCCGATTTCCTTCAGCCAGCTATGCTCAGGACCAATGCCGGGATAATCCAGACCCGCGGAAATCGAATGCGCTTCGGCGATCTGGCCGTCTGCATTCTGAAGCAGATAGGTTTTGTTGCCGTGGAGGATGCCTGGACGACCGCCCGCCAAAGACGCGGCATGTTCCTTGTCGAGACCGTGACCTGCCGCTTCAATGCCAAGCATCGCCACATCTTTGTCATCGAGGAACGGGTGGAAAAGTCCTAGAGCGTTTGAACCGCCGCCGATGCAGGCGATAAGCAAATCGGGCAAGCGATTGATGCGGCTCAGCATTTGTGCGCGCGCTTCCTTGCCGATGACGCTTTGGAAATCGCGCACCAGTTCGGGATAAGGATGCGGGCCAGCCGCCGTGCCAATGATGTAGAATGTGTCATGGACATTGGCGACCCAGTCGCGCAGCCCTTCGTTCATCGCGTCCTTTAACGTACCAGCGCCGCTGGTGACGGGAATGATCTCCGCGCCCAACAAGCGCATGCGGAACACATTTGGCTGCTGCCGTTCAATGTCTTTGGCACCCATGTAAATAAAGCAGGGCAGGCCAAAACGTGCGCAGACGGTTGCGGTGGCAACGCCATGTTGGCCAGCGCCAGTTTCCGCGATAATGCGCGTCTTGCCCATACGAATAGCCAGCAAAATTTGGCCAACGCAGTTATTGATCTTATGCGCGCCGGTGTGGTTCAATTCGTCGCGCTTGAACCAGATTTGCGCGCCTTTGCCCGCGGACGCATGCTTGCGGACTTCCTCGGTCAGGCGCTCGGCATAGTAAAGCGGCGATGGGCGGCCGACATAATGTTCCAGCAGATCATCGAACTGCGCAGCAAAGGCCGGGTCTTGTTGCGCCGCACGATATTCGCGCTCCAGATCAAGCACGAGCGGCATCAGTGTTTCGGCGACATAGCGTCCGCCGAACTGACCAAAATGGCCACGCTCGTCGGGTTGGTTGCGGAAGGAGTTCGGGGTGAGTTCAGCTGTTGTCATAGTCCCGCACCGCTTGGCAGAAGGCCGCAATCTTGTCCACATCCTTGATGCCCGGCGCGGATTCCACGCCCGACGATGTGTCCACCAGTTGCGCACGTGTTTGGCGCAAAGCTTCCTTGACGTTGTCGGGGGTCAGGCCGCCAGCAAGGCCCCATGGAAGTTTGTGCTTGTGTTCGGTGAGCAACGACCAATCAAACCGCATGCCTGTACCGCCCGGTAAAGCCTGCGCGGGCGCATCAAACAAAATCAGGTCTGCCGCATCGACATATTCATCTGCATTTTTGAGCGATGCTGCGTTCTGAACGCCAAAGGCTCTCCAAATTTCGATGTCTACGCTGCTTTTTAGAGTACGAAGCCATATAGCGGTTTCGGACCCGTGAAATTGCACTATATCGGGCTTTACTACTTCAATCGCTTTGGCGGTGAGACCGGGCTCCGCGTTCACCAGCAATAGAACAACTTTTAGCGAGGCTGGCGCGCGCATCCGAAGAGCAGCGGCTTTTTCCATTGGGACATAACGCGGACTTTTTTCATATAGATTGAGGCCAATATGGGTAGCGCCCGCTTTGGCGGCGGCATCCACCGTCACTTCGTCTTTGAGGCCGCAAATTTTAATCTGTGTATTCATATTGGGCCCAATAGCCGACCATTTCACTTCCGTCATGCTGAACTTGGATGAAGGAGCCGTAACTGCTAGAGCGTGCCCATAATCGCCCGTGCAGCCTCGTCAGGGCTATTTGCCTTGGTGATGAGTCGTCCAATGACCAAGACGCTTGCCCCGTCGGCACGGGCCTGCCTAGGCGTCACAGTGCGTTTCTGGTCTTCGGCACTTCCGCCAGCGGGGCGCAGGCCGGGAACGACGAAGAAACCGTCCTTCCATGCCTTTTTCGCGACCTTTACCTCATGACCGGAACATACGATGCCATCAAGGCCTGCTTCTTGCGCAAGCGCCGCAAGCCGGGCCACCTGAAGCTCGGGGTTATCGGATACCCCAATGCGATTAAGGTCATGATCGTCGAGGCTGGTCAGTACGGTCACTGCAACCACTTTGGTGTGCAAACCCGCAGCAGCTTTGGCATCCTCCATCATCGCACGGCCACCGGCGGCATGGATGGTGACGATGGCGGGTTCAAGCACGTTGATCGCCTGGATCGCCTTTGCAACTGTATTGGGAATGTCGTGCAATTTTAGGTCGAGGAAAATCGGTAGGCCCAATTTCTTTACCTCATGCACGCCGTGATGCCCGTTCGCGCAAAAAAATTCTAGGCCAAGCTTTATGCCGCCCACTTGTCCTCTGATACGGCGCGTGAGTTCCAACGCATCGTCCAGATACGGCGTGTCGATGGCTACGAAGATCGGGTTGGTCATATCGGGTCCACGGCTTTGTATGTTGGATGCGGGGATACAGGCTGTGGCGGGGGAGCAGACATGCTCCGCTGATTGCTCTCAAGTACATGAATGCGCCGCTTCATCTGCCAGACCTGCGTAAGATGAAGAATGTAGACGGGTAAAAAGCCAAGCAGAAAAGCCACCATCACCAAGGCCGGTAATTTCGTGTCAAGGCGAAGCCCGCCCCAAAGGTGGAGCGATACGGGCTGCCAATTGTTGGTCGCAAAAACGACCAACCCGACAATTATAGTCACCCAAATCAGCATTTTCAGAAATCGCATCGCGCGGCCTCTCCTTTTGACTTTCATCTTATGGAAACTTTCCCCCTTTGGGTAGGGGTTAGTGTGTAATCCATGAAAGCATGACGAAATGCCGCAGCGAAGTTAGCCGAACACGCGGTCGAAAATCGTATCTATATGCTTGAAGTGATAGTCGAGATTGAACCGGTCCTCGATTTCCGACGCTGTCATCTTGGCCGCGACATCCGGGTCAGCCTTGAGCAGTTCCATCAGCGATTCTGCGCCGTCAGATTCCCACACTTTCATCGCGTTACGCTGAACGATGCGGTAGCTGTCCTCACGGCTAATACCGGCTTGAGTCAGCGCCAAAAGCACGCGCTGCGAATGGACAAGTCCGCCCATGCGATCCAGATTCTTTTGCATACGCTCTGGGTAGATGAGCAGCTTGTCGATGACGCCGGTTAGACGCCCAAGCGCGAAATCGAGCGTAATGGTCGCATCAGGACCAATGTAACGCTCGACGCTGGAATGGCTGATGTCGCGTTCATGCCACAATGCGACATTTTCGAGCGCTGGCGTGACATAGCCACGCACCATGCGCGCAAGACCCGTCAGATTTTCGGTGAGCACCGGGTTGCGCTTATGCGGCATGGCCGAGCTGCCCTTTTGACCGGGCGAGAAATATTCTTCCGCCTCCAGCACCTCAGTGCGCTGCAAATGGCGCACCTCGGTCGCAAGGCGTTCAATGGACGATGCGATGACACCAAGCGTCGCAAAATACATCGCATGACGGTCGCGCGGGATGACCTGCGTAGAGACGGGCTCCACCGCAAGGCCAAGCTTGGCTGCGACATGTGCCTCCACCTCAGGATCGATATTGGCGAAGGTGCCGACAGCGCCTGAAATGACGCAAGTAGCGATTTCAGCACGGGCGGCTACCAGACGTTCGCGACCGCGGGCAAATTCGGCATATGCTTGCGCCAGTTTCATGCCAAAGGTCACAGGCTCTGCGTGAATGCCATGGCTGCGGCCGATGGTTGGCGTTAATTTATGCTCCATTGCACGGGTCTTTATAGCCGCTAGCAGCGCATCCATGTCCGCCAGCAACAGGTCCGTTGCTTGGGTCAACTGAACAGCAAGGCAGGTGTCCAAAACGTCGGAGGATGTCATGCCCTGATGCATGAAGCGCGCTTCGTCGCCTACTTGTTCTGCGACCCATGTCAGAAACGCAATAACGTCATGCTTGGTCACCGCTTCGATAGCGTCAATTGCCGCAACGTCTATCGTTGGGTTGGTATTCCACCATGTCCACAACGCCTGCGCCGCAGAAGCAGGCACAACGCCCCGTTCGGCGAGTGCATTCGTTGCATGCGCTTCAATTTCAAACCAGATGCGGAAACGGTTTTCCGGCTCCCAAATCTTGACCATATCGGGGCGGGAATAACGTGGAATCATAAGAAACGCTCTCTGCTTGGTTCGGGAGTCGTGGTCCCGTTAGCAGGTGCACCGTTGGGCGTCAAAACGCGTGGCAAAAAAGAAGGGCGCGGGTTTTACGTCGCGCCCTTCCTGTTGAAGTTCTAAAGGGTTTAAAAATCGATCGTCACACGACCATAGAGGAAACGTCCGCTGAAACCGAATGGCGATTGTGAACTGTAGGGCAAGAAAGAATTGTTAAAGCCGTAGTTTACGCCATCTACGGTGCCAAATGGCAGGCGATCGGGATACGTGTCTAGCAGGTTATTTGCTCCAAATGCTATTGATACAGACTCCACAGGCTTAAAGCGGAACTCAAGATCTGTGACCCATTTTGGCGACAAGAAGATATCACCTGGAACATTACCGGGCGCAAGCGCGATATTGGTGCGGTCAGCACCCAAACCACTTGGCAAGAACACTTCACCATAACGGTTGGTGCGCAGCGTCAGACCGAAGTTATTGTAATCCCAGTCAAGGCCAACATTGAGCTTGTTCTTGGGCTGGCCCTCTGTGAGACGGAAGCTTTCCTGGCGTGCGAATAGGCGTTGCGCGGTGAAGCCAGAAAATACTCGGCGATCCGAGATTTTTGTATCATTTAGATTATAACCAACGCTCACCCGGAATTGGCCGAGACCGAATTCGGGTACGCGGTAGCTTGCGACAATATCGAGACCCGAGGTCTTCGTGTCGATACCATTGATGAAGAAGCGTGCCGAGCTGACCCCAGTGACGCCTGCGGTGGTTAATAACGCCAGAACGTCTGAACCCCCAAGGTTTTCCGTCAGCGTAATACGGTCGTTAATTTTAATATTGTAATAATCCGCAGTGATGCTCAGTCCGCTAAATGGCATGAAAGTAATACCTGCGCCCAGATTGATCGATTTTTCTGGCTTGAGAGGCTGTGCACCCAGAGCGATAGCAACTGGAGATGAGACAGGGAATGTTCCGACTTCAATCAAGACCCCGCCGACATTGTTGGTGGAGGTAGCTGCAAAGGATTGTTGTGCAAGGCTCGGCGCCCGGAAACCAGTTGAAATCGAACCACGCACAGCAATTCCGTCAATGACTTCGTAACGCGCAGCTGCTTTACCATTGATGGTGTCGCCAAAGTCGCTGAAATGTTCATAGCGGCCGGCCAATTGAAGCGTCAACTGGTCCGTAAGATCAGCATCTAGTTCTGCGTAGCCGGCAAAGCTGTCGCGTGATAAGTCAGTTTCGTTGGCCGGACGGAAGCCGGGAAACACTTGGGAACCTCCAGCGGCTTTGAATGGCGTCGCTGAAAACGGTCCATTGACGTAGCTTTGCAGTTCGCCGGCAACAATCTTGTAGTTTTCGTTCCGATACTCGCCACCAAAAGCGAAAGAAACGCTCTTGCCGATGCCGATGTCTAAGTCACGGCGCATATCGAGGTTAATCGAGGTCTGGCCCGACCGCAGTCCACCTGCATCGAAGGAGCGGGCGCTTGCTGCGCCACCAAGGGATGTGTTGACTGAATTTTTTATGGTGTAATCCAAACGGTTCGATCCGTAGACAGCCGAAAGGTCATAGTCCCATTCGCTCATTACACCGCGAAGACCGGCCGCAGCAGAGATATCGACAATGTTGCTAGCGATCAACGGCAAGAAGCCGTCTGCGTAGATTGGGATGAATGTGGTGGTCGATGCCGCCCAGTCGCGGTTGCGCCCGTCTAACGAGCGGCGGTAGAAACCTGCGCCATTACCATCGCGCACGCCATAGCTGCCGAAGGTGTAGAATTCGGCAGTATCGGAAAACTCATAACCTGCGTTCACGAAGAAGTTCAGGTCTTTTGAAACACCATCACCAAACCGGTGGGCATAGCGGTTAAAAGTTGCTTCGCGTGGATCGCTAGCAGCGACGTAGTTGCGGCGGATATCTGGACCGGAGCGGTTGGTCGGCGAGCGGTCTTTATACTCGGCCGTAAGGTTCACATAACCGCTTTCTCCCAATGGCAGTCCAAAGTTCGACGCGAATGTATATGTGTCACCGTCGTTCCGTTTGCGGTCTTCGCCCGTGAAGGCAATGGTTGGGTTGTCAGACAGTCCAGTCGTCAACGACACGGTGTCCACTTGGCCAACGTCTTACATCTTAGTGATATATTTGCCAAACGTCGCCTGCGCGCGGCCTCCCATGCCTTTTTTCAATTGGACGTTGATTACGCCAGCAATGGCATCGGAACCATATTGCGAAGCTGCACCATCACGCAGCACTTCGATGCGTTCAATGGCCAATGGCGGAATTGTGTTGAGATCGACTGCGGTAGACCCACGGCCAACAGAACCGTTCAAGTTCACGAGCGCCGACTGGTGACGGCGCTTGCCGTTAATCAGCACCAGAACCTGATCGGGTGCAAGGCCGCGCAGTGTTGCTGGACGCAGAGAGTCCGTTCCATCAGTGAGCGACGGCTGCGGGAAGTTGAATGAAGGGACGAGCTGGTTCAACAATTTGTTTGTTTCGGTTTGGCCGCTGTTTAACAAAGCTTCCGCCGTAATAATGTCAATGGGAACTGCACTATCTGCCACGGTACGGTCGGTGCGGCGCGTACC
>CALGEE010000569.1 GCA_937881525.1 uncultured Sphingomonadales bacterium
AGCACGGATGGGCTGTTGAGTGATGATCTGCTTGCTTGCATTGGCCGGACGTCCACACCTCGGACCGAAATTGCCTCTCGGCGCGAAATACGTAAATATTCAATTGCGACGGGCTGGAAGAAAAAAGAATACCTGGATGGCGATGAAGCCCCGCCCTTATTTCATCTCGCTCTGTTCTGGGACATGGTTGAACTTGATAAGCTGACCCCCGACGGCGTTTCAATCGATGAATTGCTACCCAAATTTCCACTTAAAAAGGCAATGGCAGGCGGCCTCAGTATCGATTACTTTAGGCCTATCATGGCAGAGGACGTTCTGGTTGCTACCCGCACCCTCACCAACATCTATGAAAAATCAGGCTCGCAGGGGCCAATCATTTTTTATGAAGTTGTTATGCGCGTGGAAACGGCCGCTGGCGAACTTGTCCTCACTGAAAAAACAACACGGCTCTTGCGATAATGAACACAGCGAAAATAACAAACCTCAAGCCAGGCGACGCCATACCCGGTCGCGCTTACGCTCCAGATAACGTCCAGAATTTTATGTACAGCGCAGCTCTTTGGAATGCCCATCGCATCCATTTTGATATGCCTTACGCCACTGAAGTCGAGGGCTATCCAGGCATTGTGATGTCAGGGCCAATGCTTGGCGACTGGCTGACCCAATGTGTCATAGAATGGCTGGATGGTGCGGGCCAGATGACACAGCTTGAATATTCGAACCGCAAAGCCGCATATATAGGCGAGACAGTCACCTCAGGCGGGCGTGTGCTTTCGGTGGATCATGGAAAGGGTTCTGCAAGACTTGAAGTCTTTATCAAGAATGAAGCCGGCGACGTTATCGTTCCGGGCACTGCCGTCGTTGCCTTCGACAAGGCCTGATCGGAACGACCATGGATAACTTGCGGGGAAAGGTCGCCATTGTTGGGGCTGCGGATACCCAGGTGGGAAAGCTTCCCCAATTCAGTCCTACCGGCTTGTGTATTGATGCGGCACGGCGCGCTATGGCAGATGCCAATATCACAAAAGACCAGATCGATGGGCTGATCACCTGCAATTCGATGGCCGAACCGTATATGTATCACGCCGAAGCAATGGCCGAGTATATGCAAATATTCCCGCGCTATTGCATGAGCGTGGGTGCTGGCGGCAGCACAACCTTTTCGATCCTGCATCATGCAGCTGCTGCGATCGTCAGCGGCATGTGCACTACCGTCCTGATCACGATGGCCGACAGTTTGCGTAGCGGCCTGACGCGAGACCAAGCTATGAAAATGCAGTCTTCGGCTGGCCATTTTCAGTTTGAAATTCCATTCGGCCCCACGGTCCCAGCTTTTTACGCCCTCATTGCCCGTGCCCATATGCACAAATATGGCACGACCGCCGAGCAGTTCGCCGCAATCGCCGTTGCATGCCGCAAACATGCCTGCCTCAACCCGACCGCCGAAATGCGCACCCCTATCACAATCGACGACGTCATGAATTCGCGAATGATTGCCGATCCCTTGCACCTACTTGACTGTTCTCTGGTGTCGGATGGTGGATCAGCGATTATCATGACCTCAGCTGATAGAGCCGCGGATTTCCCTCACGACCCCGTGTATATTCTGGGTGTGGGCGAAGGGCATGGCCATGAACATATAAGCCAAGCACAAAGCCTGACTACATCCTTCGCCGTGGAATCGGGGCGGCGGGCTTATGCAATGGCGGGCCTTAGACCGAGCGACATGGACTTCGCACAACTGTACGATTGTTTCACGCCCACGGTGCTGGTTGAGCTTGAAGATCTAGGCTTTTGCCAAAAGGGTGAAGGCGGAGCGTTCGTAGAAAATGGTAATATCGAGCTTGGTGGCATGCTACCAGTCAACACCCATGGCGGACTTCTATCCCATAGTCATCCAGGCAACCCTGGATCAATGTTTGCGCTCACCGAAACCGTGACCCAGCTTCGCGGCACGGCGGGCGCGCGCCAAGTCAAGGATGCCAAAGTCGCAATTGTGCATGGCCAGGGCGGCATCATGTCCAGCCATACCACAGTGATTCTTGCGAGGGAGCGTCACTGATGACGGGCCAGATGGACAAATTTCTTCCCCGCCCAACACCAGAATCCGCTCCTTTCTGGCAGGGCTGCCGCGATCATAAGCTATTGCTACAATACTGCACGGCCTGCGGCACGCATCAATTCTACCCGCGCGTTATCTGCGTGAACTGCATGTCTGAACATCTCGAATGGCGGGTAGCCAGTGGGAACGGCACTGTGGAAACCTATACTATCGTCACGCGCGCCGTATCAGACGCTTATGCCGCTGATGTCCCCTATGTCATTGCCCTCATCACGCTTGAGGAGGGCCCGCGAATGATGAGCAATGTCGTCGGCTGCGACGTTGAAAGCGTCAAATGCGGTCTCGCCGTCGAAGTCATTTTCGAGCAGTGGTCGGCTGAAATCACTATGCCCAAATTCCGGCCTGTCACATGTCAGCTAGCAAGTTAGACCTAGATTTGGGGCCTGTATACCGGCCTAATAAACCAACCTGGTTCGCCGCGCGGTCACATCGCGTCAGCAAGTCGGTCCGCGTCGGTAAATGCCTGTGCCATGGCGGCAGCAACAACATCGTCAGGCCCGAAGGTGCCAGCCACGCGCACCGCGCCGATGTCTGTCACGCCGATGAACCCGAGCCAAGCCTTCAAATAGGCGAGTTGAAAATCCAGCCCGTCAATTTCGGGTAGGCTGCCAAAGGGCATTGCGCTGGCAGCAACGATGATCGCACGCCTCCCCTGGGCCAACCCTTCGACATTGCCATCGCTATCGTTGCGGAATGTCAGGCCCGGCTGGGTCATTATATCAATATATTGTTTCAGCCGATACGGGATGCCGAAATTCCACATTGGCGTGGCTATCAAATAGCTATCAAATGACAGGAATTGATCAGTCCATTTCTTCAGATCCCGCCATGCATCTGCCTGCTCGGGATCAACCGCGTTGCCGGCGAGCAAATGATAGCGACCAGCAACTGCATCTTGATCAAACGCGGGTAAATCTATGTCGAACACGTCAAGACGCTCGACTGATAACGCTGGATATCGCTCTTTAAGGCGCGCCAGAAAACGATCGGCAACCATGGCCGATCGCGACCGTTCCTTGCGCGGACTGGCCCCAATATAAAGCAGCCTGTTCATTCAACGTCGATGCCGATGTAGACGACACCGTCGATTATTTCGACGTCCCATACATTTATCGGCAATTTGGTTAATGTCCCCATGGCAGAACCATCCCGCATGTCGAAGCGCACACCGTGCGCCGGACAGAAGATATGAAACCCCTTCAATTTGCCGCCTTCGAGGGCCTGCAAGGCATGACTGCACCTGTTCTCAATCGCGAATACGCCTGCAGGGGTGCGGGCGACAAGTACAGACTTTCCATGCAGGGCAAACGTATGGGTACCATTTTCGGGAATATCGGTCAGCGGCGCGACGGCAATTTTCACGGTTTCAGTATCCTTGATCAACGGTGTGTCCTATCAGTCGAAAACTCATGAAAATCCCTTCGGCAAATCCGCACCCTTCGCCCTCTAAAGATGCCTGAAATACCTTGCAAAAGCAAACATGATTGTCGTTCCAGTTTAGCGCTCTATACGAGAATCCAGCACTTTAAAAAGGTCATGGGCTATGGATGCGAAGACGACGCGGCGGATCAAAGAAAACATCGCATTCGAAGCCGCGCGGACTAATCCCCCGGCTGGATTTCCGCGGCTGCCCGACATAGCAGCGGCCCGCTACATCGATCCGCAATTTCTTGAACTGGAAAAACAGGGTCTTTGGAAGCGCAGCTGGCTTTATGCCGGCCACACTAGCCAAGTCGCCGAACCGGGCAGCTGGCTCCTAACGCGCAATACCGGGACGCCCATTCTGATCGTGCGTGATCTGCAAGGTGAATTGCACTCCTTCTACAACACCTGCCGCCATCGCGGCGGGCCACTTGTCACGGAAGAGGCCGGTCAGAGCCGGGGTTTTGTATGCGGCTATCACGGCTGGAGCTATACGCTCGACGGTCAGTTGAAATCGGTGCGCGAAAAGCGCGATTTCGTCGATCTCGACTTTGCCTGTCGGTCGCTGCTGCCCGTCCGCTGTGAAACGCTTGGTGGCTGGATTTTTATCAACGAGGACCCCTGATGCGCTAGGGTTACTCGAAAGCTTGGGGCCTTTGGGAGGCGAACTTCGGCAATTCGATCTCGACAATCTCATGCTCGTCCATTCGCGCAGCTATGACGTACCATGCAACGTGAAAGTTCTGCTCGATGTATTTTTGGAAGTGTATCATCTAAAATCGATCCATCAGGACACGGCCGATCGGTTCCTCGATCACCGCGGTATGACCGCTACTCTTTGGCCGCATGGCCATTCACGGATGGTCACGCCCAATCGTCGGCCCGATTGGATCGATCCAGGCACACGGGGAATGCCCGAAATCCAAAGCGTCACCGAGATACCCCGCATAAACAATGTCAGTTACAACATCTTTCCCAACATCGTGATGCCCCCAACGGCAACGGGTATACCCATGCTTGTTTTCTGGCCGCAATCGGCGAACACGATGCGGATTGAATGCCATTGGTTTGGCCCCAAGCTTCCAGCAGAAAATCTCAGCCCGCTTTGGGACACGCGGATCAAAAATTTTGAAACAATCCTGCTCGAAGATCTGAGGTTCGCGGGGAAAATTCAAGAATCAGTCGAAGGTCCTGGGTTCATAGGCATCCCCCTCAACTATCAGGAACGCCGCATCTATCATTGGCACGAGGAAGCAGATCGCCGGATAGGGCCAGAGCGCGTGCCGGCTCACATGCGCGTCGAACAGATGCTTGGCGACTGGATTGAAAAGCTTTGACCCAAATATGGCCTGGCGCGGCCGTGATTATTTTCCGCCAGGTGTGAAGATCATCAGCAGATTACCGGGCATATGGTTATAAAGACCATAGCCCGAGTTAACGACGACATGGCCATTGGCCACTGCCGCACCCGGGCCACTCATGCCTCCGCCTCTCGCTGTCGAACCTGAGATCGTCTTTACGGGCAATGTTGTGTCCACAGTCCATATCGGTTTGCCAGTAAGGCTGTCATAGGCCCTAAAGCGACCGTCAAGATGCCCCGCGAAGACAAATCCTGTTAGAGCCGTAACTGCCGAGGAAATGCCAGGATCACAGTTTGCTTTCTTGCCGCAAACGTTATCTGCTAATGACTTCCAGAACGGTCGGCCAGTTGCGCCATCGATGGCGTGAAGACCAGCTCCGCGCAGCTTTGCATTGTAAACGCGGCCGTCGTTCGTATCTTCCATGTCGTTGATTGGAACGTACACAAGACGCCCTTGCGCTGCCATCCCAAAATGGACACCGCCCTGCGTTCCCCCATGCCCAAGTGTCGTTTTCCAGACAGGCTTCCCAGTATCCGGGTCAAGGCCGAACACATCTGCCGATTTCTGTCCTGCGACGATCATAGTTTTTCCGCCACCAATGGGCACAAGAAGAACTGAAGCCGCCACATCAAGATCAGGGCCGTTTTCCTTAGGGCAATTGTCATTGCCTATCATGCAACCAACATTCCAGGCATCGCCCTTGGTCAGCTGCGACTTCCAAATTCGCTTTCCCGTTTTTGCATTTACCGCAAACACAGCGTCGCTATTCCCATCAGCAGGGGAAGAGTAATTCTCTCCAGAGCCGAAATAGACCCGGTTTGTTGTCGCATCAAAAGTGGGGCTGTTCCAAATTGGAGCGCCCGACGGTCCGATGATATCCGTTCCAACTTTGGTCTTGCCATAGCGAACGCCCGGAGCGGTTACACTGTAATGCCGCCAATTTACGGAACCCGACTTGGCATTAAGTGCCACGACCGAACCCCTGAAAGTGCAGCATGCATAATTTGGATCGGCGGCAGCGGTTACTTCAAGTGACGAGACAGGAACGAAGAGTTGCCCCCCTCCAATAGTGGGCGTTCCTGTGATCGTTGCGTTTGAATGGTCATCTATTTTCGCCTTCCAAACGAGCTTACCCGTCATCGCATCAAGAGCATACATGCGGGCCAACACATCCCCGAAATAAAGCCGCTTTGTCGCCGGATCTAAAACGACAGCAGTGCGCACTTCAGCCGATGTTCGGAAAGACCAACGCATACAGCCCGTTTCGAGGTCAAACGCGTATACTGTGCCATCTTGGCTTCCTACAAACACCGCGCCCCAGCCGATCGAAGGCTGAGACCTAGCCCTCAGCGCTTTCGGATAAGCGAACGCCCATTTGAGTTTCAGCTGCGGGACCTGTTCCTTCGTTAAACCTGCCTGTTGGGCCGACACAAATCTATTGTTATTATGCCCCCACCCCGTTTTCGCGGGAAGTGATTCTGTGTCAAACCGTGCATGCTGCGCATCGCATGAAGCAGGCGGCGCAGGTGCCTTGTAATCTGCAAGTGATGTGCGGGTCAGATATTCTGCAATCTGCAGGCGTTGCAGAGGCGAAAGTTTGGCGGCCTGCTGGCTCATTATCCCGCCATTCATGGAGGCCAAGATGGCGTCCGGGGCCATCATTTCAAGCCACACCTGCTGGGGCGCTTTTGGCACGCCGCCATTATGGCAGGCCGCGCAATTTTCTAAAAACAGACCCTTTCCGGGATGTTTTTCAACATCAATGGTTGGGCCATCTCGCGACTGCATTTCGTCAGTCGAAGTCATTCGTTTCCCGCCAACCTTGTCAGCAGATGGTTGACTACATCCTGAAAAGGCGAGCGACGCAGCTAAAACCAGTCCGATCCAACTGCGTCGCATAACCTTTTCCCCCGCTTTTATTTAGAACTTTGCGCCAGCTTCAATGCCAAAATAGCGCGGCGGGCCGTACAATGTGAATGTCCACAAACCACCGACAACTTGGCTAGCCGTTTCATAACGCTTATCGGTCAGGTTCTTGCCAACGAGACGCAGCGAATATTTATCGTCCAAATCGGCAAGGGTGATCGACCCATTCAGCAGCGTCCGTGCGCGGAGGAAAGTGTTATCCCGCGCATCCGCAATCGACTGCGTAAACAGGTTGCTTCCTACATAGCTAACATTCGCATTAACCGCCAATTTCAGATTACTACTGACAGGTTTTGAATAAGTCCCGTCGACAGACCATTGCCATTTAGGCGCGCGGTCCATCGGAGCTTTCGACAGATCATAGCCTGCAGGTATCGGCGTTACATATTTACGGTACGTCGCATCTTGATAACCAAGAACACCGCGAAGGGTTAGGCCGTCGGTTGGGATAAGTGTAGCCTCTGCCTCAAGGCCCTTTACCCGGGCGCTAGCTGCATTGAAGAAGCGTGTGACCTGATTAGGCTGACCATTGACAGTGATGGGCACAACAATCTGCTTTTGGAGATCGCTGTAATCCACCCAGAAACCCGTCAGGTTAAGCCGCGCACGGTTGTCAAGGAACTGCGTCTTTACACCAGCCTCATAGCTATCTGCCTTTTCAGGCTTGGTTGCAGCTGCTGCCGTCGAAAATGCCGCCAAGTCAGTTCCAAACGGTCCGAAACCGCCTATTTGGTCGTTGAAGCCGCCTCCCTTGAAGCCATGAGAATAGGTTGCATACAGGAACGTATCATCAGTGGCCTTATAAGATGCGGAGAACCGGTAGGTTGGCTCATTATCGCTTGCCTGCACAGTGACGACGCCGGCTGTGTATTTATACACACTCGCGTCAAGGGGGCGGTTAATTGTGATGCTTGGATCAAACGCTCCGCCCAACGCCGGTATGAATACCTGTTCGCGACCGCGCCAAGTCTTGCGTTCCCACGTGTAGCGACCGCCGGCCGTAAGGGAGAGCCTGTCATTTACCTTGAAGGTACCCTCAGCAAACAATGCTGTCGATTTTGCCTTCTGCGCATTGCACAACAAGTAAGGCGAATTGTTCCAGGCACCGAAGGGCAATGGGCCACTCGCAAGATCAAGGAAGCCGAGCAACTGGTTCACGCAGAAGTCAGTATCGTCCCTTTGGTAGAAACCACCTGCAACAAAATCAAATGCGCCACCCAAATCTGAGGCAAAGCGCAATTCTTGCTGCCAGGTCTTGCGATCGTCGTCGCGCGTGGCATCGAACAGAGACAGAACCGCACCGTCTGCAGCCACTGGAGCCTGACCGGTATAGGTGTTCGGCAAACGCGAGCGCTGGCTGCGCCAGCCGGTGATTGACGTGAACGTGCCCATGCCGACATCAACATTCATGTTGAGGTAAACCCCATCGACATTTACGACATGGCCATCCTGCATCCGCATCAGGCTATCCTGACGGTTCGACACGCCTGCATTGTTGAGGGGGTCGCTGCTTTTGTTGCCGCGCGATCCAACATTCAGGGCATCGAACAAGAAGAAACGGGTGCCGCCGTTGACAGGCGTTTCGTTAACCGTCGCGGGCGTTTCCGAACTATCTCGGATCATTTCATATTGCAGCAACGCATCAAAATTATCTGATGGCTCCCAAAGCAATTTGGCACGCAAATTGTAGACATCCGTGCCGCCCACCCTGCGGCCATCACCGCAACCTGACCGGCCAACAAATTTCGCCGTGGTTGCGGGCAACGCCGGTGGTGTTGTTAGAAAGGTCCCAACTGGGCCATAGCAAGCGCCGTTACGCGCGAAGCCGTCCGAATATTCATATCCGCCAACAAGACGCAAGGCGAGTGTATCCTGGATGATTGGAATATTGACTGACGCATTTCCGCTGTAAGACTTAAAGCTGCCTGCCGCGAGACGAAACTCAGCCCCAAAATTTGCAAGATCTGGCCGCTTTGTCTTGACAGTCACAGCGCCGCCGATTGCGTTCTTGCCAAACAATGTACCTTGCGGTCCGCGCAAAACTTCAACTTGCTGCACGTCAAAGGTATCCAATAACTGGGTTTGAACGCTAGCCATCACAAAATCGTCAACGGTTACCAACACGGACGGCTCAAAATACACGATAATGTTATTCTGACCAACACCACGCATGGCGAAGGATGCTGCATTGAAGCCGGTTATCTTTGCAGCCGAAAAGTTAGGAACAAAAGAAGCAAGGTCACCAATATTGTCAGGGCTTGCCTGCGCGATGATGGTTTGGTCCACGGCGGTGATTGCAATCGGGGTCGTCTGGAGATTGGAGTCGCGGCGTGTTGCCGTAACAATGATCTCCGAAAGGCCAGTCTCGTCTGAAGAGACCTCAGTCGTCTGCGCAAAAGCAGGTGTTGCCAGCGCCAAGACTAAGCCCGAACCAATGCCGCTAGTCAAAAATTTTCTACCCATGAGATAATCCCTCCGATTTTATTCCAGCAGCCGTTTTTTGCTTTCGGTCTGCTCCACCTCCATGACCTGCCACATATAAAAATAACAATCAATCATGTTTGTTTTTTTTCTAAACCGTGCA
>CALGEE010000570.1 GCA_937881525.1 uncultured Sphingomonadales bacterium
GACACCTTCGCAGTTTCCGCGGTTAGGTGATGTGCTGCAAAACAGTCGCGTTGCCTTGCTGGGATTCAAACGGGCGACAAAGAACTCTGCCCACTGTGCATAGTTCCAGCTCATTGGTGCGAGACCAGCTTCTTCTGTTCTGGCTAGAAAGGACCAGCCACCCTCGTTGACCCAGTATTTGCCGGCCATCGGCGCATTTGCGGCAAAGATAGACGGATTCGTTGGTGCGATTGATATGACATCGAGATCATTATCGTTATCGAAGTCAGCAGTATGCGCAACATATGAGGTGATCGCTGAATTGACAGGAACGTATTTCTTGGTTTCGGGATCGTAAGTCATTTTGCCGGATTCAGGCAGAACAGCATCTTGATCGTTGAGCCCTGAACCGCTTCCGGGTAGTAGTTTTTCGAATGCAAGCTCCCCATTTTCGACAAGAAGATTGCGATACACCAGAAGGCCGGTCTCCCACAGCCCTGGCGAGCAGGGATCGCTGCCGCTCGGGGTCCGCCCAGGGTTGATGTCAGATTGTGCTGAGGCAATCATATCCAGATCGCCGTCGTCATCCAAGTCGCGAAGCAGCAGGCTCGAAATGGCTTTGTCTTTTTTGGGGTCGCATCGTGAGTAGGTTACGCCCCCGAAATCAGGCATTTTCTCCGTGCCACCAATGTCAACAAATTTTCCATCTTCGAATTTGCCGCTGCCGGAGGGCTGAAAAACATACATGCGCGACAAGGGACGGCCAAGTTTCGTATCTGCTCCAATCTGTTCTGCGCCGACTGCGATATCGAGCCATCCATCATTGTTGACGTCGCCGATCGATATCTGCCCATGCACGTAAGCACCATTGTTGGTAACACCCAAACTTACTGCAAGATCGTCCAGGACAAGCCCGTTGTCCCCGAACTCTCGTGACACCAGGAACTCCATTCGGTTTGTTCCGCTGGTACCGATTACAATGTCCGGCAAGCCGTCGTCATTGAAGTCCGCGCTCGCCATGGTACTGCCCCCGCGACCAATATCTCCTTCGGCTCCATTATCACGATGTATAACGACAGGCACACTTCGGAACTTGAAGCACCCCTCGTTGACAAAGAGATTCACGCCGATGTCATTGTTGTTGGTCAAAAGATCGGGGAGGTTATCTCCGTTCATATCCCACCACGCACTTGCAGCAGTACGCTCAAGTCGATCTGTAATACCTGGCACCTCTATGCGCTCAAACAACTGTCCGGCTCCGGCAGCATCGTCAGTATTATCACCAGGCTCCTGCAGGTAGAATACGGGGCCGGTACAGTCGCTTGACGTATCTTTCTCCTCAATCGAAGGCGCTTTGGCATGTATCTGGCCAAATTGCTCGACACCCGTAGGCCCATTATGTGAGCATGCACAGACGAGTCCTGAACAGGCAATAATACCTATTAAGCTGTGTTTCATGTCACGCCTCCTGCTTTCGTTTTCATTTCGGTTGCGGCCTACAGCAAAGTCAAAACGTTATTGATGCGAGAGATCCCCCAACCACCACACGTTCATAATCCTACCGACCGGACGGTCAAGCACTTCCTCCGCTCTTTTATCGTTTTACATAGATCGGGGACTATCTCGTCGCAGGTACCGCCGGCGCGCTAACCTCTAGCTCGATCATCCGCTCAGCGGCATATTCAATCGCTTCTTCGAGCGAGCTCGCGTCCGCGCTCTCGTCAAAGAGCTTGCGCAAGTGGGTTGTTTTTTGTCATTTTCGTCCTGCTCTTTGTCAGGCTCGATGGCTCAGTCTGCACCTACCATGAAGGCTGCAATGGCTAACCGCGCTGCGGGCCTCGTCCTACAACGCCTTGTGGGAAGGCGCGCAGGAGAGCCGCAGCGCGAACCAGATAAACCACGCCTTGCGCCGTAGCCTTCATTCGAAACCAGTTATCAAAAACGGCACGCACTAAGACGGCGCCTGCAAGAAAGTTCTTGAACTATCTGGCACATCGAAATCCGATATGCAC
>CALGEE010000571.1 GCA_937881525.1 uncultured Sphingomonadales bacterium
TGGTCGGCTGTCGGTAGCGCCGGACAATGCGAACTACTCCGACTATCTGTTCTGGTTCCACTTCGCAAATGGCTCGTTCATGCCCGCAGCTATGATCGGCATGTTTGCGGGCATATTGGCCGCAGGCGGCTGTGCGGCGGTCAGCGCTCTGACCCAGCGGCTCGACCGAGCTTGGGATATGGTAAAGGATCGGCTGACCGAGAGCCCATTCTTGGCCGGTGCAAACTTCACCGCAGCGGATATCATGTCGCTGTTCCCGCTTACAACGATGCGTCTTTTCGCGCCACGCGATATCGCTGGCTATCCCAATATCGCGGCGTACCTGCAACGGATCGGTTCGCGCAAAGCCTTCCAGCGTGCGATGGCCAAGGCTGATCCGGGCTTTGTCGTGCTGTTGACCTGAATGGGCAGCGAATCCTTTACACCCACATTCCAAAAATGTTACACTCTGTAACATAATGAGTCGGTAGCGATTTCGCGCGCCCTTAACTTTTAGGAGAAGTCCAATGGAAATGCGGATGTTGATTAAGGGCGGAACTGTGGTTGATGGTTCGGGCGCAGTCCCTGCTTACGCGGCGGATGTGCGAATCTCCGGTGGACGGATTACCGAGATCGCACCGAATTTGCAGGCGACAAAGGGCGAGCGTGTCGTGGATGCCGCCGGTTGCTATGTCACGCCGGGCTTTATCGAAACACATAATCACTGGGATGGCGGCGTTTGGTGGACGCCAAATTTGGAACCGCTGCCGGCCTATGGCGCGACCACATCGATCAACGGCAATTGCGGCTTTTCGCTCGCGCCGGCACCACAGCGCCCCGAAGATATTCAAGACGTAATCGATATCTTCAATTACTTTGAGGACATACCTGAAGAGCCGATGCGCGAAATCGTACCGTGGGACTGGCAAAAGTGGAGCGAATATAAGGCGTCGATGCAGGCCAAGGTGAAGCTGCCGATGCATTTTAGCGCGTTCTGCGGCCATATCCCGATGCGCCTGTGCGTCATGGGACAGGAAGCGTGGAAGCGTGCGGCCACCCCTGTTGAAATTGAGCAGATGTGCACGCTGCTCGACGATGCATTGGCGGCAGGCGCAATGGGCTTGTCGTCCAACTTCCTCGATTATGACAAGTATGAACGCCCCTTGCCCTCGCAACAGGCCGATGATGCCGAGCTGACTGCGTTGTTCAACGTGGTGGCGCGCTATCCAGGGGCGACGGTGCAGGTGATCCTGGATTATTTCATGCGCAAAACCGCCAATGCCTCGCTCGAACGCTTTGGCCGCTTGGCAAAGGAAACAGGTATTCGCATGCAATGGGCAGGGATGCCGACGCTGGCATATATGGCCGATCAATTGCCCCGCGCCGAGGAATTGCACGCGCAGTTCAAGGCAGAGGGGCTGGACATCTACACAGCCTTCAACGTGATCTCGCCGACATCGGTGATCAATTTCAACCGCACGCTTGTATTTGGCCAAAATGGCAATCCGGTTTGGCAGGAATTGGTCAACACGCCCGGATGGGATGCCAAGGCCGCGATGCTCGATGATCCCATTTGGCGCGCGCGCGCGCGGGAGAGCTGGGACAATCAGTTCGCGCATAGTTTCCTGCACATTCCCAAAGCCAATCTGCTGCGCGAAAGCGAAAGCGGCTATGGCCCGATTGGCCTGACCTTGCAGGATTATATGGACCAAACCGGCATCGCCCATGCGTCCGATGCGCTGGCTTTATGGGTGCTCAACAATGGCCAAGAATCTGTGGTACTGAAAGAAAGCTGGGCCAAGGATGAGGTCATTCTCGACAAGTTGCTGATCGACACCCACTCGCTGGCGAACGTGTCAGATGCGGGCGCGCATGGGAAGCTGTTCTGCGGCGCTGGTTACAAT
>CALGEE010000572.1 GCA_937881525.1 uncultured Sphingomonadales bacterium
TGCGTTTCTTGCACAAATGGCTGGGCGTTTCGAGGGTACAGGAAATAGCCAACAGGTGATGCGGGCGTTCCTTGAAGCCGATGACGGGCGCGAGTTTGTTATGCTCAATCTGGTGAAAGCGCAGATGGAACAAGTGGAAGACCCCAAAACCGGCCAAATGGTCCAAGGGTTCGATCTGCTCAAGCGCTATTCGCAACGCTTCATGCCGGCGCTGTTCCGCAATGGCGGCCATCCCGGCATGGTCGGACGCAAGGTTGGCGGATATATTGATGCTTGGAATACCGAGGCGGATCCCGACTGGACCGTCTTTGGCCTCATGCGTTACCGCAGCCGCCGCGACATGATAAAGCTGGTTAGGGACCCCGCTTTTATGGAGGGCCATCCCGATAAGCTGCTTGGTACGCTTGCGACATTTTCATTCCCGACACAGCGGGTCGTGTCGTTTTACGTCAGCCCGCGCGTCACGGTTGCGCTCATCTTGGCGCTTGCGGCGGCGCTTGCGCATTTGGCCGTCCTGACAGTCAACGGATGAACGCTTTCCTTCCACCCAGTACGAATATCCACTATCGTGGATCCCGTTACTCTGCGTGGTTTTTGGCGTTCTATGGTATTGGCTGGATCGTGCCGGGGATGATCCACAGCTTCCTGCCTGATGGCGGTGCGGGCGTCATTGCAGGGCTTGACCTCAGCCACAATCCAACGATGATCTTTGGCATGTTTGCCTGGGCGGGCGCGACGCAGATTGCGCACGGCATTGTCACCCTCTTGGTCGCATTACGCTATCGCGCGCTCGTGCCGCTGTTCCTGTTGGTGTCTCTGATGGAGCGCCTGTTGCTGAGCTGGTCGGGATGGATAAAGCATGTGCCCGTCAGCGGCCATCACCCGCCTGGACATTATGGCAGCCTGATTTTGCTACCGATAATTTTATTGTTTCTGTGGCTATCCGTGCGGCGATCAAGCAAAATCCAACCGGAGAGCCCAGAATGAAAAAATGGACATGGATCGGGGCATTGGCGCTGTTGATCGGCGCGGGCTATTTGGGTTTTCAGCAATATAAAATCTACATTCCCGGCATCATCAGCGAATGGCGCGAACCAATTGGCGAAAACCGTCCCATTGCATGGGCGCAGGGTCCTGCGGTCGCACCTTCTGGCAAACGTCCGCCCAACGTCATCCTGATTGTCGCAGACGATTTGGGCGTGAATGACATTTCGCTGTACGGTGGCGGGGTTGCCGGTGGCGCGGTGCCGACACCTAACATCGACTCCATTGCCAAACAGGGTGTCAGCTTTGCCAATGGCTATGCCGCCAATGCCACCTGTTCCCCTTCGCGCGCAGCGTTGATGACGGGGCGTTATCCGACACGGTTTGGTTTCGAATTTACCTCTATTCCAGCGGCATTTGCCTCAAATCTGGCGCATAATGATGGGAATTCACCCTATCCAACCATCTATCATGAAGAGCTGAACCGCGACCTGCCGGCCTATGCCGACATGGGTGTGCCCAATGCGGAAATCATGCTGCCCGAGGTTCTGAAAGCCAAGGGTTATCACAATATCCACATCGGCAAATGGCATTTGGGCGAAGCCAAACCATTGCGTCCGACGTCACAGGGTTTTGACGAAAGTCTTGGCATGCGTGCGGGCGGGGATTTGTTTATGGCAGAAGACGATCCGCAGGTCGTCAATGCAAAGCTCCCATGGGATCCAATAGACCGCTTTTTATGGGCAAATCTGCCGCATGCCGTCTATTGGGGGGACAGTCAGCGCTTTCGTCCCAAAGGCCATCTGACTGACTATTTCACCGACAATGCGCTGGCCGCGATTGACGCAAACAAGAACCGGCCCTTCTTCATGTATCTCGCCTATAATGCACCGCACACACCATTGCAGGCGCTGAAATCGGATTATGACGCACTGCCGCAGATAAAGGACCATACCCAGCGCGTCTATGGCGCGATGATGCGCCAACTTGACCGACGGATTGGCGATGTCCTGCAAAAACTGAAGGACACAGGGCTCGACGAGAATACTTTGGTTATCTTTACCAGCGACAATGGCGGCGCTTGGTACACAGGCATAAAGGACCACAATACGCCCTATCGCGGGTATAAAGGCACCTTCTTCGAAGGTGGTATTCATGTACCGATGCTGATGCGCTGGCCGGGTAAAATTGCACCGGGTACCGTGCGCAACGATGTCGCCCAGCATCTCGATATGTTTGCAACGATTGCAGCGGCAACTGGCGCAAACCTACCCAGTGATCGCAAGATGGACAGCTTCAACCTATTTGGCACTGGGCCAAAACGCGAAATCACCTTCTGGCGTTCGGGGCATTACCGCGTTGTCCGCGCGGGCGACTGGAAATTGCAAATTTCCAAACGTCCCGAAAAGGCATGGCTGTTCAACCTCGCCACCGATCCTAGCGAGCAAATCAACTTGGCCGCCAAGGAACTCGCACGCGTGGCGGAACTGCGCAAGTTGATCGACGCACAAAATGCCGGCTTACCCAAGCCACTATGGCCCGGCCTACTCGAGGGCGCGATCCGGATCGACGTTCCGCTCAACGCCCAATGGAAGAAGGATCAGGAATATGTCTATTGGGCGAACTAAGCGCGCAGTGATGTTGGGGTCATGTTGTTAGCCATTACCGGCGTCTTCCTCTCAGGCCACTTATAGTGTGCGGAGAATGGCTCCGGTCTGTCCGTCGTCAGAACATTTGGCACTGATGGCTGGCCGCAATGATGGCCCACCCTCGCCTATTACTCACCCGTAAACGCAGCTTTACGCTTTTCGACAAAGGCTTTCGAGCCTTCTGCCGCATCGAGTGAACTGCCGGCGATGCGCTGTCCTTCGGCTTCGGCAAGCAATTGTTCGGCATAGGAGTTTTCCAGCGCGGTCAGGATATTTTTGCGTATCACCGCATAAGCCACCGTTGGACCATTGGCGAGGCGGGTTGCAAGAGCGCGGGCTTCGGCCTGAAGCGCTTCATCCTCAACGCATTTATAGATCATACCCCAATCCGCGGCCGTTTCTCCGCTGATCTTCTCGCCAAGCATCATCATTTCGGTCGCACGGGCTTTGCCAACCAAGCGTGGAAGCATCCAAGATGCGCCGCCATCAGGCACAAGGCCGATATTGACGAAAGCCTGAAGAAAATAGCCTGATTTACCGGCGATGACGAAATCTCCACATAGCCCGATTGAGCAGCCTACCCCAGCAGCTGCGCCATTTATGGCAGTGATGATAGGCATATTCAGTCGCGCCAGATTCATCATCAGCGGGTTATAATGTCGAGTAAGCGCAATATAACTACCCTCACCGCCTGAAATTGAACGCGCGCCGCGCGCGGACAGATCTGCACCAGAACAAAAGCCACGGCCTGCGCCTGTGATAACGAGGCAGCGTGCGTCGGCAAGTTCGTTGGAAACGGCGTCATTTATCTCGCCCGCCATCTCAAGCGAGCAAGCGTTCATGCGTTCCGGACGGTTGAGCGTGATTGTCGCGATGTTGTCGGCAACATTCAAAGTAATCGTTTCATAGTTCATCGTTACGCGCCCTCCTCCGGCGTTATGTGCTAATTTTGGCTAGATCAGTCCCGCGTTCCAAGCAAGTCGCGCGCCACTACCCAGTTGTGAATTTCGGTTGGTCCATCGTAAATGCGCATCGTGCGTAGCTTGTTCGACAGCAGATAGAGCGGCATTTCGCGTGTCATACCCATGCCACCAAACATCTGCATCGCGTGGTCGACAATGTCATATGCGGTTTCGGTGCAATAGGATTTGATCATCGAGATTTCCTGCCTTGTGTCCCGGCCTTCATCCATTTTCCACGCACAGTCATACGTCATCAACCGCATCGCATGAATGCGTGTTGCGGCATCCGATACCCAGTTCTGCACGGTCTGACGTGACGAAAGCGGCTTTCCAAATGTGACCCGCTGCGGTGCATATTCGACCATCATATCGAGCGCACGTTGCGCCATGCCAATCGACCATGACGCCATTTCGATCCGCCTTGTGCCAAGACGCACTTGCATCGGCAGAAATCCTTGCCCACGTTTTCCAAGCAACTTCCACCCCGGAACACGGCAATCATCGAGCGCAATCTCATAGGTCGCGGTGCCGTCGATCATGGGGATTTTGCGCAGGACGTTGAACCCGGGCGTGTCGCGGTCCACTAGAAATGCAGACATGCCGTTGCGGCCTTCCGCATTTTTGTCTGTTACCGCCATCAATATAGTGAAATGGGCCTCATCCGCTTTGGTAATCCAGATTTTGCGGCCGTTGATAATCCAATCGTCGCCATCTTGAACTGCGGTGGTTTTCATCAACTGCGGATCGGCGCCAGCACCCGGCTCTGAAATGCCGATAGCAGAAATCGTCTCTCCGCGTACATAAGGGGCCAGATAGTGTTCGCGTTGCTTTGCATCGGCGGCAGCCATCATCATGCGCAGATTGGGGGAATCTGGCGGAATCGTATAGGGTGTAACGGTCCGCCCGAGTTCCTCGCCCACGCCCACCATCGCGACCATCGGAAGGTTCATCCCGCCAACTTCTTCGGGTGCATCAAGCCCCCAAAGGCCAAGGTCTTTGGAAACGGTATCGACCCGCGCCTGCTCATCCTCAGTCAGGTAGCTGCCTTGGCCCGCTGTCTCGCGCGCCAACACGTCGCTTTCCAGCGGCATGAGTTGGGCGTCCACAAATTTGCGGACGAGGTCTTTGAGCATCCGGTGCTCTTCAGCGAGTTCGAAATTCACGGACTAATTCCTTCTCAATAGCTGCGCGGCAGGCCGAGCACATGTTCCGCAAGATAGCTGAGGATCAGGTTCGTACTGATCGGGGCAACGGTGTACAGGCGTGCTTCGCGGAATTTGCGCTCGACGTCATATTCTTCAGCAAATCCAAAACCACCATGCGTCTGCACACACATATCGGCAGCGGCCCAGCTTGCCTCAGAAGCCAGCAATTTGGCCATATTGGCCTCTGCGCCAGGATTGCCGCCTGCGTCAAAAACCTGCGCTGCATGATGCACCATCAGTTCGGCCGCACACATCTGCGCGTAGCACCTTGCGATGGGGAATTGTACGCCTTGGTTCTGACCAATGGCGCGTCCGAAAACATTGCGCTCGCTTGCGTAATCGGTCGCTTTTTTAATAAACCATTTGGCGTCGCCGATGCATTCGGCGGCAATCAATATGCGTTCGGCATTCATACCGGAAAGTATGTAGCGAAAACCCTTGCCTTCTTGACCGATCAGCGCGGAAGCGGGTATGCACATATCGTCGAAGAAAACTTCGGTTGTTGAGTGATTCATCATCGTACGGATTGGCTTAATCGTCATGCCGCCACCCGCTTCGGATTTTGGTCCAACAACCTTGCGCATATCGACCAAAAAGATGGAAAGCCCTTCGGTCTTGCTAGCCACATCTTCACGCGGCGTTGTCCGCGCAAGCAACATCATCAGGTCGGAATATTCCGCGCGGCTTGTCCAGATTTTCTGGCCATTTATGACATATTCGTCACCGTCACGCACGGCAACGGTACGTAACGAGAGCGTGTCTGTGCCGCTGGTAGGCTCGGAAACGCCAAATGCCTGTAAGCGCATTTCGCCGGTAGCAATACGCGGCAGATACTCCCGCTTCTGCGTGTCACTTCCATATTTCAGCAGCGTATTCATAATATACATCTGTGCATGCGCAGACGCGCCGTTGCATCCTGACGCTTGGATTTCCTCCATAATCACCGCTGCAGCGTCCAGCTTTAGCCCTGACCCGCCGTAGCTTTCAGGGATCAATGCAGCGAGAAACCCTGCTTTAGTCAGCGCATCGACAAATTCTTCGGGATAGGCGCGCGCGCTGTCTTTTTCGCGCCAATATGCGCCAGGGAATTCGGCGCATAATGCCTGAACCGAACGCCGGATTTCGGAGATGTTGTCATTGTCGGTCATTTCAAACTTTCTTGATGGCCGAAGCCGACATGACGTGCCGCCCATCAGCGGCGAAAACGCCGAGTTCAATTGCGCCATCCTGCGCCCGCATCACCAGATGCAAAGCCTCGCCACAGATCGCAGGCGAAAGACCTCTAAATGCAAAATTTGCCAGCGCGTTGTCGCCAAGCTCGCGACGTGCCAAATCCAGCAACAATGTAGCGGTCAACGGACCATGGACGACGAGTCCGCGATAGCGTTCCGCGTCTTGCGCATAAGGAAAGTCATAATGGATGCGGTGGCTGTTAAAGGTCAGCGCAGAGAAGCGGAACAACAATGGTGCGCTGGGGACAAGCATGTGGTGGCTGTCCCACCCGCTTGCATCAAATGCTTCATCACCGACAACAGGTGGGGACAAAGGCGCATCTGATCCCGCAGCGTCGCGATAGACGATGCTCTGAACCTCGCGAACCGCAAGGCCGGCTTCGCCAAAAGTTTTATGCGCCACATCGACAAAGACCAATTGGCCCGATCCGCCAGATTTTTCGGTAATGGATATAATCCGCGACGTCCGCGAAACTGCCTCCCCCAAAATCAAGGGCGCAAAAAATTCCACTTTGCTTGATGCCCACATCCGGCGGGGTAGCGGCACGGGGGGAAGGAAACTATCCGGGCTATCATGACGCGCGGGATGACCATCAGCGCCAAGCTGGGCTGTCGAGGCGTCCGGCACGCACAGGCACCAATGGAGACCCTGTGCCACGGTGTTGTCACCCGGCGCCGCGCGATCCAATGTCGCAAGCCAGCGCGACGCCAGACCATCATCGATCCGATCTGTCCGCACCTCCTCGCGCCCGATCCATGCATCCAATGCGCTCATGAACTCCGTCCTCCGATAAGGCCCTTGGCAATGACCTGCGCCTGAATTTCCGCGGGCCCTTCAAAGATGTTTAATATACGGGCGTCGCACAATATGCGGCTAATTTTATATTTAAGCGCATAGCCATTGCTGCCGTGAATTTGCAGTGCCGCATCGCAGTAGCCTTCAGCGGCTTCCAGAACGGCGGCAAAGCTCATGCGCGTTCGAACACCGCAGCAATACCCTGACCGCCTCCAATGCACATCGTCTCAAGCCCGAAACGCACATCGCGACGATGCATTTCGCGGGCGAGGTTCGCCAATATACGACCTCCCGTTGCACCAATAGGATGGCCCAGCGAAATCCCCGAACCATTCACGTTGAGCATGTCATGACGGCTGTCATCACCCGACCAGCCCCAGCCCTTGAGACAAGCCAGCACTTGCGGTGCAAACGCCTCGTTAAGTTCAATCAAGCCGATGTCGCTCCAGCTAAGGCCATTACGCGCGAACAGACGCTCTGTGGCGGGCACAGGGCCATAGCCCATGCGTGACGGTTCGCAGCCAGCCGAAGTCCAGCTATGGAAATAGGCGATGGGTTCCAAGCCGAGTTCTTCAAGCTTTTCCTCTGCCACAACCAAGCAGGCTGCAGCAGCGTCATTCTGCTGGCTTGCATTACCAGCGGTGACGACCCCACCTTCCAAGGGACGCAGGGCTGCCATGGTCTCGGCCGTCGCATCGGCACGATAGCCTTCATCATGATCGAAGATGATCGGGTCGCCCTTTCGTTGGGCGATGCTGATGGGCACCAATTCATCGTCAAACAGACCATTTGCCCATGCTGCCGCCGCGCGCTGATGCGACCGCGCTGCATATGCGTCGCAGGCTTCACGACTGATGTCATGATCTTTCGCCAGATTTTCGGCCGTCTCAATCATACCACTGATCACGCCAAAGCGCTCGACGGGCTGGCTCATCAACCGGCCGCGCGTCAACCGGTCATGTAGCGTCAAACTGCCCGCGCGAACACCCTTGCGAATATCGGTGGTGTAATGTTCTACGTTGGACATGCTCTCACATCCACCGGCCACTACAATATCGCTAACACCGGTCTGAACCATCATTGCAGCATTCGCGATTGCTTGCAGGCCGGAACCACAGCGTCGGTCAATCTGATAACCAGGTACTTCAATCGGTAGCCCCGCCGCCAACCAAGACCAATGGCCGATACAGGGTGCTTCGCCACTGCCATAGCCTTGGGCAAAGACAACATCATCGACCCGTGCGGGATCAATCTTCGTCCGCTCCATCAGTGCCTTCAGGATGATGCCGCCCAATTCCCCTGCATTTAACGAGGCAAGCACGCCGCCAAATTTGCCGACGGGCGTGCGGATGGGGGCAACAATGGCTGCACGGCGAAGCTTATTCATGTGGCAATTCCTACTATTCCAGAGTCGATGAGGCGGGCGATTTCGCCTGAGGACAGACCGAGCGAAGCGCTCAATATTTCCTCGCTATGCTGACCGTTGCGCGCGGCTCCCTTGGCGTCACCACGCTCCATTTGGGGTATGGTGCCAAAGGCTCCCGCAGCAGGGTAGCTAAAGCCCGATGGGTTGGCGTTAAACGCCGTAAACATTGGATTATCAACGACCAGACGCTGGTCATGCGCGGCATCCAACATCGTTTGATATACAGAATGGACTATACCTGCATCGTCAAGCATCGCCGCCATCCGGACGTGGTCAAGTGCAGCAATCGCCTTTTTAAACAAGGGATAAAGCGCATCGCGATGCTCAAAACGCAGACCATCATCCGAGGCGAAACTGACGCCCCTTTTCGTTTCGACAGATTCAACCGCATTGCTTAATCCAAGTGCGCTAAGCAGGTTCGCCCATTGTCGGTGTGTGACAACAACGATCATTGCCCGCACATTATCTTTGGTCACAAAGTCCCGCCCAAACAAACCATAGACCGCGTTCCCAAGCCTGGGGCGATTGGCATTGTTGTGCAGCACCTCAGCTATTCCGCCCAAATTGGCGACAGTGCCGATAGCAACGTCAGACAAGGGCACACGTACTTCGCTGCCCTCACCTGTCTGTTCGCGCCGCCGGATGGCCGCGAGCATAGCGAAAGCAGCATACGCGCCGCTAAGCAAATCCCATGCAGGCAAGACATGATTAACTGGCGCGGGACCCACGCCGGTCATCATCGGATAACCC
>CALGEE010000573.1 GCA_937881525.1 uncultured Sphingomonadales bacterium
CTATTTGGACCCATAGGCGCTGACGTCAGACAACTTGAGTTCTAAAACCCACAGCTAGCCCGGCTGGAAATTCAGTCGGGCTATTGCTTAGATGTCCAACGGTTGTAACAAGTGGATTGTCCTTCAACCGGGACCGCTTTCGGGACCACTTTTGATAACTGGTTACCTCGTAACCCTCTATTTTTGCTTGATAGTTTTGAGAGTTCGACGTCCTCTTCTGGGCACCACAAATAACATTTAAGTATTTGTAATTATTATATAAAAATTGGCTTGGTGCCTGTAAAACCTAGCCGCAGAACCACTTTTTGGACCACTTTTTATTTTCATGATGAAGTCAGCGTTGTTTGATCATCCAGTTAGAGACTTCAGCAAGCACTTTCGTACTGAAATTATCAGATATTTTCTTATACAAGTAGGACGAAGCGAATGCAGCCATTGATGCACAGTGCAGCGAAGGACTGCTTTGAGCCCACTGCGGATCAATCGAAAATTCTCTGCGCGCGCTTGCAGAGAATTCATTGCTGCAACCCCGCAAAAATCGCCGCTACAACGCGGCGAGAAAAGCCGCCATTCAGGCAGGCCGCAGCGATGCGTCAGGGGTGAATGAGCAGGGTGCGGACTTTGTGACCGTTCGGCCAGGATGCCTCGATGTCCGGCGTTAGCGCTTTGTGGTCGCGGTGAAAAGCTGCAATGGCGAGCATGGGATGTTTGCCGCATTTACCGAGAAAACCTACGCAACATCCGACGAATTCCGCTCGTCTTATCGAAAGGGCTGCAAAATAAATTTGGTCGGAACAGGTCTGGAAAGTCACTTGGCATGTGGTCATCGCATGAGAAAAGCGTCGCCCATACCCTCCGCTGGCGGGACACCGATGAGAGCCAGAACCGAGGCGGCGATGCCCAGTTGGGAGAGCTCCTCCCCCTCTTCTGGGGCTACTGCGTCAGAAAACAGATAGAACGGAACTTCGGTTGCTGCCCGTGCCGTGCCGCCGTGCCAATGGTCTGACGTCATACCGTGGTCCGCAGTGACGATGACATCATAGCCAAAGTCGCGCCACACCGGGATCGATCGCGACAGCGCATTGTCGATGTGCCAGATCTGGCGGCGATATTCTTTGCTGTCGCCTCCAAACGTATGTCCCAGTGTGTCGGCCGAGCAAGTGTGTAACAGCATGTAATCGGGCGCATGTTGTTCCATCATCAGCGTGGTCTGTGCACAAAGATCAATTTCGGCAGGCGCACAGGCGTTCATCGCGCCGTAGCCCTCCATCGAATAGAACCGGGCGGCTTGGATATCTGCATAGTCATCCAAATGCTCGACGGAGCGCAACGGATCCCACGGTTGTCCGACATAGAGCTGGTGAAAGTAGGATTGCGCCACGGCGCCTGTGCGCTTGCCAGCCGCGCGGGTCAGAGAAAACACGTTGGGTGAGGAGGACGCGCGCATCCCCTCATTGGAGACGATCCCATGCTGATGCGGCCAGAGGCCAGTGTGAATGGTTTCGTACATTGGTCCGGAAAGGCTGGGCAGCGCTGTGCGCATTTTCCACCGACGTGCCTGCCCAAGCGCGACAGCCCCTTCCAGCCAGCCGCATTCGGAGAGGGCCGCGTCGTAGCCAGCCCC
>CALGEE010000574.1 GCA_937881525.1 uncultured Sphingomonadales bacterium
AGATTACAAAAAAATAAACCCTATTGTCACGCTGACAAGTGGTCTTTGTTCGGAGCGACCATTGATGCAACGGCAACAGCTGTCACAGTCTATAGACGACAGCTCATGGTCTTTAGCGGTTAAGAGGTTCATGTGGCGCTTGCCGTCTGCGTATGAGACCCAGCAGACTTGGGGACACCCAAATTAAGATGGTGACGCACGCCAAGGTGGCAGCAATGGGGCGCGAAAAGAAAGCCAGCATATTGCCGTCCGCTTTAATCATTGATGTGATGAAATTATTTTCCAGCATGCCTCCGAGTACAACCCCCAATATTGCTGGCGCAATTGGGAACTTATTGCACTCTAAGACGTAGGCTACAAGTCCTGCCACCAGCATGACTTGAACAGAAAACAGCGTGTTGTTGATCGCAAAAGTTCCCACTATGCAGAACATCAGGATCACTGGCATCAAGATATTGCGCGGCACTTGTAGCACCCGGCGTGCGCCTTTGATGCACAGTATGCCCAAGGGAATCATCAACAAGTTAGCCAGAATAAATATCAAAAACACGGCATAAATATTTTGCGGGTTGGTGGTGAACAATGACGGGCCCGGATTCAGGTTTTTCATATAAAGAACGCCGATTACGATGGCTGTAATCGAGTCCCCTGGGATACCAAAAACCAATGCAGGAATCCATGCGCCAGCCAATGAGCTGTTGTTTGCCGCGCCAGTTTCAACCAAGCCTTCGACATGTCCAGTGCCAAACTTTTCTGGCTCTTTCGAAAACTTCTTGCTGATGGCGTAAGACATCCATGCAGCAATATCGGCGCCTGCGCCGGGTAAGGCTCCCACGGAAGTTCCCAGCGCGCTGCCGCGCAGAATTTGCACAGGGTATTTGCGTGCCACCTGCCATTGCCCTTTCAGCACGTTACCGACTTTCTCAACAACTGCCGTGGTAGGCGGACTTGTGTCCGCCACAAAACGAAGGATCTCAGAAAACGCAAACATACCGATCATTATTGGGATCATGCCAATGCCCCCCATGACCTCGACGCTGTCAAAGGTAAAGCGTGGAAAGCCTGCTGGGTTGTCGAGACCGACGCAGGCCACCAATAGACCGAGGAACAAGGTGATTAAACCTTTAAGTGGCTGTGCAGATGTGATGAACACCGCGCAGGTAAGGCCCAATAGCACCAGCCAAAAATATTCAAAAGAGCTGAACTGGCTTGCAAACTCAGCCAATGCTGGTGCAGCTACTATCAGTACGACAGTGCCGAACAAACCACCCACCGCAGAAAATACCAAGCTTGCGCCTAATGCTTTTTCTGCTTCGCCTTTGCGCGTCATGGCATAGGCCTCGTCGGTATAAGCCGCTGAAGCGGGCGTCCCAGGTATGCGCAACAAGCAACCGGGAATATCGCCTGAAAATATGGCCATTGCTGTAGCGGTGACCATAACCGCTACAGCAGGAATAGGCGCCATGAAAAAGGTGACAGGTACCAACAACGCCGTGGCCATCGTTGCGGTGAGACCTGGCACTGCGCCCACAAACAGACCGTAAAAAGCGGCCAGCACCATCACCATCAACGTGTATGGTTCAAAAACCATGGCAAACGCTTGCTCTATTGGTATCCACATAAGCTGGTCAATGTCCTGTGTATGTCAAAAGATGCTCAACGCCTACCAAGCATATGGCAGCAAGACGCCCCAAGGCAGTGGGACACGCATCAGTTTGTAAAAAGCAAAGTGAATCACCAAGCTTGCGATGACAGCAACCGTGATCGAGCGAGTGGTATCCAGCTGCAGCGCGCGGAATAATGTAAATAAAATTGTTACGGCGCAGATAACGAAGCCAAGCCAGTCGGATGCCGCGATGTAAAAAAGAACAGAGCCGACCAATACGAGCATGGCCCGAAGATGGCGTGGCGAGTGGCGCCAGTCGCCCCACACCAGCCATGGTGCAATGAACCGTTCACGCCATCCACGTACCAGCAGCATGGCGCCACCGATGAGTAAGCCGGTTGCAATGAGGGCGGGAAACAGATCCGGGCCAACATCTTGGCCCGGAATGTTGGGATAGTCCTGCACGCCTATTAAGACGGCTAAGCCCACAGCCAGCAGCAACAGTCCGATGATGGCGTCGTTAAGTTTCA
>CALGEE010000575.1 GCA_937881525.1 uncultured Sphingomonadales bacterium
GGATTTGGAACAGCTATTTCTGCGCTCGCAAACGTTAGTTTTTCCACGGAATCGGACGAAAGAATTATTCTGTGCCGTTAAACACCATCTCAGCCTGTTCTACCCACGCCAACACTGCGCATTCTGTCAATTGAATGATCGTCACAGCTGTGACCTCACGCTTATAGATCAGCCGTTTTAGCACTTCGGGCGCCAGATAGGCCAGACGCAGCTGCCTGCTCACGTGGCGTTCCGCCAGTCCAACTGCCTCGGCCAGTTCCTGAATGGTGGCAAACTCGCCGGCTTCCATCCGCCGCCGCCAGGCCCAAGCGCGGCCGATTGCGCGCAGGATATGCGGATCTTGGATATTATCCTCGCTAGGTAGATAATCAGCAGGCGGCAATATCTTTGGTCGCCCGTTTTTCTTGCGCAGCTTAAGTGGGACGAAGACTTGAATGGTGTCGGGTGCCGCCATTATTCTGCAGCCTCAAGCTGGCGCGGGGCCATAATGTCTCGCATGACGCAGGCGGTGCCGTCAGTGCGCAAATCAATGACGAGGCCTTCGGCGGTCACCGTCACGCACCGGACGAGCAGCTGAACGATGCGGGCTTGCTCGCCCGGAAAGAGTTGACCTCAAAGCTTGGGGAAGTGCTGGAGCGCGTCGATGCCACCTTCCTCGGGGATTTACTTGCGGTCCAGCGCGGCAATGACCTGCGCTGTGGTTTCCGGTGTGCGCAGAACACGGCGGATTTCTGTGATGACAGCGGCCTCAGCGATATCGGCGGGTAAACGCCTCGGGATGCCATCCTCGGGCGTTTCGCGGTTTTTCAGAAGGTCCATGGACACGTAGTAGCGGTGCCGGCGCGTTCCCTTTTTGGTGCTTGAGGGCGTCATGGCTGCGCCTTTTTTACACTTCGTCAGGCCGAAACTGAAATGCGTCGATCGCGTGGCGAAGAGTTTCATCTGAGGCAGTACTTATGCTGACCAAGGGCAATCGCAGGGTATCTCCCATCAGATTGGCAAGTGCCAGTGCGCGTTTCACCGGGCCGGGCGAGGTTTCGACAAAGAGGGCCGCCGTCAGATCCGCTACCTGGTCGTGTATGGACAGCGCGCGAGCGGTGTCTCCATCCATCCAAGCGCGGTACATCGCTACGCAGGCTTCCGGGACGAAATTGGACGCCACCGAGGTCAAGCCTACCGCACCCAGCGCATAAAATGGTAGAGCTAGCCCATCATCGCCGGAATGGATCGAGAACTGCGAACCACAAGCACTGCGCAGGGCCGTGACACGCGCAACATCCCCGCCAGCCTCCTTGATTGCGACGATGTTTGTGTGTTCGGCTGCCAATGTGGCGGCGGTTTCCGGCGCGATGGCAACGCCCGTCCTCCCCGGCACCGAATAGAGCATAACATCGCAGGTCACAGCCTGTGCAACGGCCGCGAAATGGGCGATCAACCCAGCCTGCGTCGGTTTATTATAATAGGGGGTGACGACTAGAATGCCATCCGCTCCTGCGGCTTGGGCGCGTTTTGCTGCGCGAACCGCTTTGCGAGTGTCATTGGCGCCGGCGCCCGCCAGAACATAAGCCCTCCCTGCGCTGCGTGACACGCAGCGCGCGATCAGCGCCTCGGCTTCGGTTGCGTCAAGGGTGGCGGCCTCGCCCGTGGTGCCGACGGGCACCAGACCAGCGATCCCTGCTTCGATCTGGCGATCCACCAGCCGGTCAAATGCTGGCCAGTCGATGCTGCCATCGGCAGCGAAGGGTGTTACAAGCGCGGTAAAGACACCATGGAACGGGGTCATTTGTTGGCCTTTCAATCTATTATCACGTGGGTTTCGGACATTTCGCGCATCGTAATGCGCACGCCTTCGCGGCCAAGGCCCGAGGTCTTTATGCCCCCGAAGGGCACATGTTCGGCACGAAAATCGGGGCCTTCGTTGACCATCAGGCCACCCACCTGCAACCGGCGCCCGACCCTGCGGATCATGGCGTGATCATTGGTGAAAATACCTGCCTGGAGCCCATAGGCAGAGGTGTTCACCTCATCCACGGCGGCGTCGATATCGTGAAATCCGCGTATTGCCAGCACCGGACCGAAGGTTTCGGTGGCAATCACGGGGGCGTCGAGTACCACCCGATCCAGCACGGTTGGCGCGACCAGTGTGCCGTCACATGTTCCCCCCGCCAGCACCCGCGCGCCCATCGTTACGCTTGCGGCTACACGCTCCATCACTTGTTCGGCGGCGGCTAGATCGATCACCGGCCCCATCACGGTGTCTGGCTGGGCCGGATCACCATGCCGGACTGTCGCGACACGCGACAAAAGCGCCTCGGTAAAGGCATCTTGCACAGATTCATGAACATAGAGCTTTTTCACCGCGGCACAGGATTGCCCCGCGATTTCATATCGGTGGCCCGCGGCGGTTGTAGCAGCCGCTGCAAGATCGGCGTCGGGCAAAACGAAAAGTGGGTCGTTGCCACCCAACTCCATCAGGCACCGCACCAGCCCTGAGGCATGTTTCAGCGCCAGCCCTGCTGCCGGCCCGCCCGTTACGCTTAGCAGGTCGATGGGTGCTCGCGCCAGATCCAGCGCGGGCTCGGCGCCACCATGAAGGATCTGCACCAGATCGCGGGGAAACCCGGCTTCGGCACACAGTCGCACCAGATGGTCGGCCGCCAGCGGGGCCTTGGGTGAGGGTTTGACCACCACTGCGTTGCCTGCGCCGATCGCCGGGCCAAGTTTGTGGCAAAGCAGATTAAGCGGATAATTGAACGGTGTGATTGCAGCGACCACGCCCACCGGTCTTAGGGTCACCACTGCCTGCCGGTCCGCGCCGCCGGACACGATGGCGCAATGCAGCACTTCGCCGTCGAGAAACGTAGCAGCATCCCCCGACAGGCGCAGCGTGTTCTGCGCCCGGCGGACCTCGGCGCGGGCTTCGGTGATGGTCTTTCCCATCTCGGCGCAGATGGTTTGCGCTAGCGTTTCGGCATCGCGAGCGATTAGGCTTGCCAGGCTGTCTAGAATGGCGCGCCGCTGTGCAGGTGTGCTGGTGCGGAATTCTGCGGCGGCAATGCGGGCGCGGGCAACGGTGGTGAGAACCTCATCTGGGGTCGCTTGTGCCACGGAGCCGACCAGTGCACCCGAGAACGGGTTCAGAACGCGCAAATCGAGGGCCCGCCGCACGGCGGGTGTGGCAGATGTCGTATTCATGGTCAGTCTCCGATGTCGGTGGTGGGAACCGCCAGTAGATCGGCGATTGCAATCGGTCGCAGCGGTAGGCGTGGACGACCCAGATCTTGGGTATTGCTGAAATGGGCGACCCATTCGGCACAGAACCGGCCCTGACAGGCCCCCATGCCGAAGCGTCCTGTCAGGCGCAGGTCGCGCGCGGTAGGCGCACGGCCCAGCGCATCTAGATCGGCTAGGGTGCGCCCCTCGCAGCGGCACAGGATGGTGTCTTTTGGCAACGAATTCAGGGCGCCGATTTCGTCATGGGCGTAGAGCTGTGCCAAGCGTGCTTGCGCGCGACGCTGGCGGATCAGGGTGGTCGGTTCCGCAGGAGCGGGTCGGCCCGCAAGCGTCGCCAGCATAGCAAGAGCAGCCCGTGTTCCATCTTGCATGGCCGCGCGCGCGCCCAGAACTTCGCGCCCATCACCGGCCCGCATTATGGGGATCGCGCTCTGGGCGCCAAGACCGGTATCGTTGCTGGCCACACCATCGTGCAGACCGATCAGGTCGGCTTGAAACTCGCGCTTGCCGTGACGAGTCGTGATATTGGCCACGAGGCCCGGGCTGATCGTGTTTAGCCGTGCGCCGGTAAGTACCTTGACCCCGGCCGCTGCCAGGCTGAGGCGGTAGCGCACAGCCTCGGCCCAATAGGAGATCGGAAGGCCCAGCGCCGCTGGTTTCAGGGGTTGTGCGGCTTCGATGATGGCCACGGGCGGTGTACCGAGCGCGGTCAATTCCGCGCCAACCGCCAAAAGGAAAGGGCCAGACCCGGCCAAAAGGATGCGCCCGGCGGGCGCTTGTCCGCTTGTTTTCAGCCCTGTCTGGATAGCGCCAGCCGTGACCACCCCCGGCAAGGTCCAGCCGGGCCGTGGCAAGACCCGTTCGCGCGCGCCCGGTGCAACGATAACGCCCCGTGGCCGCAGCAGCCGTGTCAGTCCGCCAGTCAACAAGACCGCGCCTGTGGCATCCACACCGGAACA
>CALGEE010000576.1 GCA_937881525.1 uncultured Sphingomonadales bacterium
ACAGCCCTGTCTCGGGAGATCTATTGCGCAGCTATGGACGTATTTTGAATATCCCATGTGATCGCTGGTCCATGGCCTCTATTGCGCAATCTCTGAATTTGGAAGCAGGTGTTACATATATTATTGATGCACCATCTGATCCGGAGGTGGCCGACAATGTGTCGCAAGCCTTTAAACATGTCGCAGGGAAAAATTTCGTTTCAGTTGTTGCATTGCCAGGAGGCTGTAGTGGCGCGATGATAGACACAATATTGCCGCGCTACCTATCAGATGGCACGGTTCTGGCACTGACTAAGCTGGATGAATGTGAAAGTACGCCGAAAGAATTGTCAAAAATTGCGCAAACTGGAGCCAAAATTGCCTGGCTTTCTGGAACGCGTGCTTTGTTGTCGACACTTTCGGTGGCCAGCCGCGAAATTGTTGAAAGCTATTTAACTGAATGTTTGAACGCAAAATCTGCATCGCAGAAATAAGACCATAGCTGACGCTATAAGGACAAATTAGATGACACAATCGATCACAATTGCAAGCGGTAAGGGCGGTGTCGGTAAGACCTGTATTTCCGTTAATTTGTCGATCAAACTTGCGCAACTTGGCCGCAAGGTAAGTTTGCTTGATGCTGATTTTGGTTTAGCTAATTCACATATTTTGATGGGCTGTAATGCAAAGAAAACCTTAAGTGATGTTGTCGCAGGACGAAATAGTATTGAGGATGTCATTGAAAAAACGAGCTCGGGTGTGCAGCTATTGGCAGGCGGTAGTGGTCTGTTAGATATGTTAAATCTGGATAATAAGGCACGCTATCAATTGATCCGTAATGTCGAAGTCTTACGCGGCAGCACTGACGTATTGATTGTAGATGCGCCAGCCGGAGCGTCTGATTCCGCAATTACTTTTGCGGCGGCGGCGGATCGGGTCTTGGTAGCGATTGTCGGTGAACCCACCAGCTTTATGGATGGATATGCCTTCATTAAAGCGGCCCATGTTGAAACAGGCCTCAGCAAGTTTTCAATTGTAGTTAATATGGCACGAGATGGTGCCGAAGCTAAACGGCACTTTGATAAATTCCAAGCTATAGCTTTACGCTTTTTGGATGTTGAGCTGACTTACGTTGGCCATGTCCCTTTTTCGGCAGCATTGCGACGATCCGTAGTCGCTCGCAAGCCTTTATTGGCGACACGCTCCGAAGGGCATCGCCTGGAAGATGAAGCTTTTACAACTATTGCCCGCAATCTTTTGGCGGCACCTGTGAATACTGGAAATGGATTGAGATTTTTTGATGGAAATCTGCCCGCGGAGCAAGGATAATGACAGTTATGCAAAGCAAATATGCTGAACAGGAGCACCGTCCTGAAGACTTGATTACTGCCAATATGCAATTGGTACGCAAATTGGCTTTCTATTTTCATAGCCGGGTTCGTGGAGCGGTTGAAGTCGAAGACTTGATCCAAATAGGGTATATGGGGCTCATCGATGCCAG
>CALGEE010000577.1 GCA_937881525.1 uncultured Sphingomonadales bacterium
CGAATTAAGGCGGGGCGACCGCGAATATCTTGCCTGCCCCGAAGCATATATCTTCCGTCCCGATGGGTCACGCGCTGACCTTATCGACCCACGAACTGGCAAGCCAAAGTGCGAAGATCTCCGCGGAGGCCATGTGTGGACTTACAACCTAATCGACAACATGCAACTTGATGGCCCGGGCGGTCCGGATACCGGGACAAACACTTCGCCTAATGGGGCGACCGTCTTGTTACAGTATCAATATCCCGGTGAAACGTTAGGCATTCCCGCATATGGCGCGCCCTCTTATCCGGGTGATTTCGGTGCGCCGGCTGGATGGTTTCCTACAGGATATGATACAGCGTCGGCTGCAGTCCAGAATTCCTATCACCCATTTGTCGAAGAGCAGACAATTATCCCTGCAACCAACTTGTACACATTGTTCGCTGACGCATCGTACGAACTAACGGATTCGATTGAAGCGTTCGGTGAGTTTTTGTTTAACCGCCGCGAAACATATCAAAACGGCTGGCGTCAGTTCTGGAATTTTGGGTACACTGGGGATCTCTACGGCACCGGCACTCCGGGCACCATATGGGCGGACGGGTGGCAGGGGGTGAACTACCTTAGCCCTACCCCCATTACCAACCAGAGTGACAGCAGTCAAAAGGTCGATTATTATCGCGGCGTGGGTGGCTTCCGGGGTGATTTGGGGGGTACTGGTAATTGGAAATGGGAGGTTTATGGCCAATATAGCAAAAGCATAGGCCGTTATCGCACCCAGCAGATTTTGCAGGATGTCTACGACACTGGCTATTTCCAAAGTGCATCATGCGTAGGCACCGTCACACCCATTTCGGGGAAAAACTGCATCGATATACCCTGGGCTGACCCGTTCTTCAATTATGGTCAGCTGACACAACCGCAAATCGATTTTATTTTCGAATGGGAGGAAGGTAAAACGGTATACACCCAGCTCACTGGTGAAGCTTCTTTGTCGGGTAAGTTACTCGATCTTCCAGCCGGGCCGTTATCTCTGGCGACAGGTGTCACTGCGCGGCTTGACCGCATTAATGACATACCTGGAGAAATAACCCGCGCAGGAAATGCCTGGGGTACGTCCACGTCAGGAATTACGGCTGGCAAGAGCGAGACAGCAGAGGCTTTTGCTGAGGTTCGTGTCCCTATTCTCGCGGATACTAATTTCTTCAAAGATCTGTCGCTCTCTGCAGCAGGCCGCGCTACAAACGTTAAAGCAACGCGGGCGCTTGACGGTTTATCTGCCAGTGATAATGGAAACTTTACATATAAAGTCGGCGCCAATTGGGCTGTCAATGATTGGGTAAGGTTCCGAGGGAGCTACGGCACGTCATTCCGTGCGCCGGCATTGTTCGAGCAATTTTTGACGGATGAAACAAGCTCAGCAGCACAACGTTCAATTGACCCATGCATTCGCTGGGCAGGGAATTTGGCTTTAGGCAGAATTACCCAAAGGACAGCTGACAACTGCGCCGCAGATGGCATTCCTTCGACCCATCCAGGGACGGGCGTAAGCGCCAACGTTACAGCTTCAGGTGGTGTTGGTATTCTGAAATCAGAAACATCCAAGGCGCTGGTAGTCGGGACGGTGTTCACGCCCAGATTTGGCTTCCTGCCCGACACCAGAATCAATCTATCCGTAGATTATTTTGAGATCAGCGTTAGCGACGAAATCACCCAATTAGGTGCCGGCAACATTTTACGCGGCTGCTACGGTTCGCTTGATTTTGCAAATGAACCATTGTGTGATTTGTTTACCCGCGGACAGACCGCTGCTCCCTTCAATGTTGCCAACGTTAAGGATAAATTTATCAATATCGCCAGTCAGCGCAACAGCGGGATCGACGTTGCGGCAAATATCAGGCAAGATCTTGGGAACCTTGGAAGTATTTCGCTTACCGCAGACATGACGTGGCAGTTGAAGGATGACCTTGTACTTCTTCCAGGTTCGCCAGGCACGTCAACAAATGGCGAAGCAGGTTCCCCCAAGTGGGTTGGAGATTTCCGCATTAACTGGCAATCTCCAAGCAGCCAAACTTCTCTCTTCTACGGGATCAACGTCATTGGCGCTACGTCCAACGAAAAAGATTTCTTGGATAGCAATGGCGGCAATCCTTGTATTACCTCATCGATCTATGGGACATATTGCCCTAAGGTCACTACGCCGATGACATTTTATCACAATCTGTCACTGACGCAGGACATTGGCGAGAAATTCGACATAACAATTGGGATGAGCAACGTCTTTAATACACGACCACCTCGCGTATCAGTCATAGGTAGCCCAATTAGTACGCTTGGGCCAGTTGTGGCTGCGTCTCAATATCCATTTGTGGGCCGTCGGGTCTTCATGAATGTTTCTGCCAAATTCTAATTGGTAGCGAAATTTATAAACGGGCAGCGTGGAAACACGCTGCCCGTTTTCTTTTGATAAAAAGATCTATAGCGAGGGTATCGTTTTATGGCTGAAATCTGGATAAACGCTGATACCCTCAATGACGAAAACGCCAAGTTTGCGCAAACGCCATTGACCAAGCCTGTGTTCTTGAACAGCGTTCCCAAAAGCGGCAGCCATCTGCTGCGCAACATATTACGAATGTTTGTTCCACTGGATCAACACTACAACGCTGACTTCATACAGTGGCCCACTCTGCAAAAGCATCGCCGTGCATTTGATCCATCGCAGCCAATGTTGAGCTGGGGGCATTTGTTCATGGCTGACGCGTCAGTGATCGAAACAGCGTTCTGCAATCGCATCCTATTATACCGAGACCCATATGACTGGGTCATCGCGCGCGCACGTTTTTTTGTTTCTGAGCAGTTTTCAGGTAATGTGGATCACCTGAAGTCTGGTGAGATGGAATTAGACGAGCTTTTGACATTGATGATATTTGGATTGCCCGGAAAAGCGCCATCCCTAAAGGACACCTATGAATTAAACGCGGCTGCATGGCTAGGTGCACGGGTCTATCCAGTAAAATATGAAGATATCGTTAGCCATTTGGGCGACCTCGAAAGCTCTGCGGCAGAGCTTTTTTTCGAACAGCTTTTTTCGGCTTGTGGAATAAGCATGACATTGGATTGGCGAGACAGGGTTATGATCGGTTCAAGCCGAGAGCAAAGCGGCACAGCGCGAGAAAATCTAACCGGCATTTCGGTTGACCTGCCCGAAGCGCTAGGCCCGCATCACCGGGCACTGGTTAACTATCATGCGCCAGGTCTCCGCGCGCTCCTTGGTTATCAATAGGACGTGCATGACATGACCACGGGCATAAAGCAAAACGGTGTAACCGCATTTCCGCTGTTGTCCGAGGCGAGCAAGCTGATGGTCGACAAAAAGCTCGACGAAGCCGCGCGCCTTACAATGGATCATTTACGTCGATATCCAAATGAACCCCGTGGCCTAGCGCAATTGGGCACTATTGCCATGCAACTTGGCGCGCTCGGTCAGGCAGAGCATTTTTTTCGACATTCCTTGAAACATGGCGCACCAAGCGCGGAGGTGCAACGCAATTTGGGTTCAATCTTGAACCAGCAGGAGCGGTTAGACGAGGCACTCATCCTGTTTGAGACATTGCTGAAGCAAGAGGGTGACCCATCTCTGAGGGCTATTATTGCAGTAATTCTCGATAAGCTGGGTCGGACCGAGGAGGCAATGGCATTACGCCAAGCCTTAGTCGATCAATCACCAGAAAATCCCTTCTACTGGATTGCTTTGGGTCATAGTTTGCGGGCCGCAGGTCAAGTCGAAGATGCGATCAATGCCTATCGCGCCGCAATAAAGGCGGACTTTGAATGCGGCGAAGCGTGGTGGGGACTGGCCAGCATTAAAGCACCTGTCTTTACCGATGATGATGTTGCACATATGCGCCAAGCGATTGCAGTTGCAGTAGACGTACGAAACAGCGCGCCAGCACATTTCGCCTTGGGTCGTGCTTTGCATGATCGCGGTCGTTTTGCTGAAGCATTCGAACATTATGCCATTGGTAATCGGCAGCGGGCCGATAGCATTGGCTATGATCCAAATGAACTTACGGCTGAGGTCACCGAGGTAGAACGATCGCTCAATGCCACTTACATCAACAAAATTCCAATAGCATCGCCACAGAATGATATTCCAATTTTTATCGTCAGCCTGCCACGCTCAGGTTCAACGCTATTGGAGCAGATGCTGGGCAGTCACGCACATATCGAACCGGCTGGAGAACTTCCCTATATTCCAGCTATTTTGCGATCTGCCATGGAGAATGCGACGAGGCATGGCAAAGTAACCGTTCCCCAACTCATCAAAAATATGAACGATCGGCAAGCCAATGCCTTGGGCGATGAGTATCTGCGCCGCGCGAGGCTACACCGCAAAGCCGATCGACCGTATTTCATTGATAAATTACCGCATAATTGGAGTAACGTGCTGTTCATCAAGCGCATACTTCCGCACGCACGGTTCATCGATATCCGCCGCGCTGCAATGGATTGCTGCTTTTCAAACTTCACTCAATCATTTTCTTCAGCACATGCTTCATCTTTCGTTCTAGAGGACGTGGCGAGATGTTATGTCGACTATGTGCGCTTTATGCGGCACGTTTCCATCAAAGTCCCGGGCATGATGCATCATGTTGAATATGAGCGCTTGATCGAAAATGCAGAAAATGAATTAAAAGCTATTCTAGAGTATCTCGAACTTGGCTGGGATCCCTCAATGCTGGATTTTCACAAGCTGGGTAGGGTTGTCCGGACACCAAGCAGCGAACAGGTACGCCGACCGCTCAACCGTGATGGTATGGACATTTGGCTACCATATAGCGAATGGCTTGAACCGCTACGGAAGACATTAGATGGATATGTTGTGTAATAGTCTCTCCCGGATCGCGGAGCGCTCGCCTTTTTCTCTGATGTGGCGGGTACCGCTTTCGCAGCCCAGTATGTAGCTTTGAAAACCCTTCTGCAGTGTCAACGACCGCAATATGTTTACAGTAAATCCATCAAATATGCTGAGCGAAAAAGCTTTACCTCGCCGGACGCCAATATGCTTTGGTCCAATTTTTATTCAATGCCCGCCCCTGAACCGGTTTTAAGTCAAGACAAAGGCCATTTTGGGCACTTGTGTTGCAGAAATGCCGCACTACATTCTGAATAGACATGGGACCTTTGTTAACAAAGGTCCCGTCGGCAATTTAGGAAATAGCGCATGAACCTCGAAAAATTCACGGATCGCGCCAAGGGTTTTCTGCAAAGCGCGCAGACCGTGGCCATTCGCATGAGCCATCAGCGGATCGGGCCTGAGCATCTCCTAAAGGCTCTGCTGGAGGACGAACAGGGGATGGCGTCTGGCCTGATCAAGGCCGCAGGCGGCGACGCGGCGGCAGCTTTGCGCGAAACCGATGCGGCGCTTGCCAAGGTGCCCGCAGTGTCCGGCGGCGGCGCGCAGCAGACCCCCAGCCTCGACAATGACGCCGTGCGCGTGCTCGACGCCGCCGAACAAGTCGCGCAAAAGGCGGGCGACAGCTATGTCACTGTGGAACGCCTGTTGCTCGCGCTGGCGCTGGCCAAGACCAGCACAGCAGGCAAGGCGCTGGCGGGCGCAGCGGTCACAGCCGAAGGGCTGAACGCCGCTATCAATGCACTGCGTGGTGGCCGCAGTGCCGACACTACGGGCGCCGAAGACCGTTACGACGCGCTCAAGAAATTTGCGCGTGACCTCACCGAAGTCGCGCGCGCAGGAAAGTTGGACCCGGTGATCGGTCGCGATGAAGAAATCCGTCGCACTATACAAATCCTTGCGCGCCGTACTAAGAATAACCCCGTGCTGATCGGCGAACCCGGCGTTGGCAAGACCGCAATCGCCGAGGGGCTGGCGTTGCGTATCGCCAATGGCGACGTGCCCGATAGCCTGAAGGATCGCAAATTATTGTCGTTGGATATGGGCGCGTTAATTGCGGGCGCAAAATATCGCGGCGAATTTGAAGAGCGCCTCAAAGGTGTGCTAGACGAAGTCAAGGAGGCCGAAGGTGACATCATCTTGTTCATCGACGAAATGCATACGCTTGTCGGCGCGGGCAAAGGCGAGGGCGCAATGGACGCCGCCAACCTGATCAAGCCTGCCTTGTCGCGCGGGGAGCTGCACTGCATTGGTGCAACGACGCTCGATGAATATCAAAAACATGTCGAAAAAGACCCTGCCCTACAACGCCGCTTTCAGCCGATTTTTGTCGGCGAACCCACGGTCGAGGATACAATCTCCATCCTGCGCGGGTTGAAGGAGAAATATGAACTGCACCACGGCGTGCGGATCACCGACGGCGCGTTGGTAAGCGCCGCGACCTTATCGCATCGCTATATCTCGGATCGATTTCTGCCCGATAAGGCCATCGACCTGATGGACGAGGCGGCATCGCGTTTGCGGATGGAGGTGGAATCGAAGCCTGAAGAGATTGAAACGCTCGACCGGCGCATCATCCAGTTGAAGATCGAACGCGAAGCGCTTGGCAAGGAGAGCGACGCCGCGTCGAAGGATCGTTTGGCCAATCTGGAGGGCGAGCTTGCCAATCTGGAACAGCAATCGCTTGAACTGACGCAGCGTTGGCAGGCGGAGAAAGACAAGATTTCTGCCGAGGCGAAGATCAAAGAACGGCTTGATGGCGCCCGAATCGAGTTGGAACAAGCGCAGCGTTCGGGCGACCTCGCCAAGGCGGGCGAGCTGCAATATGGCACGATACCCGGCTTGGAAAAGCAACTGGAGGTCGCCGAGGCCGCAGCAGGCAACGCGATGCTGCGCGAAGAAGTAACTGCACAGGATATCGCCGGCGTCGTTAGCCGCTGGACCGGCATTCCGGTCGACAAAATGCTTGAGGGCGAGCGCGACAAGCTGCTCAACATGGAACAGCTTATCGGCGCGCGCGTCATTGGCCAGAAGGATGCGGTCGCGGCGGTGTCGAAGGCCGTCCGTCGTTCCCGCGCCGGGCTTCAGGACCCGAACCGGCCACTTGGTTCATTCCTGTTCCTTGGGCCAACGGGCGTCGGCAAGACCGAGCTGACAAAAGCGCTCGCGTCATTCCTATTCGACGATGACAATGCGATGGTCCGCATCGACATGTCCGAATATATGGAAAAGCACAGCGTCGCGCGGCTCGTCGGCGCGCCTCCGGGCTATGTCGGTTATGAAGAAGGCGGCGTTTTGACCGAGGCTGTCCGCCGAAGGCCCTATCAAGTCGTGTTGTTTGACGAAGTGGAAAAGGCCCATTCGGACGTGTTCAACATCTTGCTACAGGTGTTGGATGATGGCCGCCTGACCGATGGCCAAGGCCGTACGGTTGACTTCTCCAACACGCTCATCATCCTTACATCCAATCTGGGTAGCCAGCATTTGGCTGCATTGGAGGACGGGCAGGATGTGAAAGACGTGGAACCACAAGTCATGGAAATCGTCCGCGGTCATTTCCGGCCAGAATTCCTGAACCGCTTGGACGAAATCATTTTGTTCCATCGCTTGGGCGCTGATCATATGGCCCCGATTGTCGATATTCAGGTGCAGCGCGTGCAAAAGCTTCTGAAGGATCGCAAAATCACTTTATCCTTGTCCGACGAAGCCAAAGCATGGCTGGGGCGCGTCGGCTATGACCCTGTATATGGCGCACGCCCACTGAAACGCGCCATCCAACGCCATTTGCAGGACCCGCTGGCGGACATGCTCTTACGCGGCGGCATCCCCGATGGCGCCACTGTGACGGTGGAAGAAGGTGATGGGGGGTTGGTGTTGACGGCCACTTAACCTTGCCTCTATGTGGGCGGAAGTGAACTCGTTGCTTGCAAAGGCGCAACGTCAAATGCGACTGTTAATCGCTCGCCTGACTCGATGGAATTGGTACCATGCCACATCGTGGACGGGAATAGCACCAGTCGGCCTGGCTTGGGTTCCACCGTTTTGATGTGACACAAATACAAATATATTTCAATTATGTAACATTTATGCAACAGTCCCAAAAATGGCGGCGCTGGCAAATAAACGGCACGCTGGGCGGCATCCAAAATCTTTCATGACAGCGACAGCGTCGTTCGTTAAAGAGGCCTCATCCGCTTTTCAAAGGCACTTCATTAATGTCCCTACGTTCTTTCATTTCGAAGCTCTTATTCCTCATGTCCGGCATTTTTGCCTTTGCTGTATCGCCAGCCTTTGCGCAGACAACTGCGCCCGTTGTGGCCGCGCCAGACCTTGAAAACATGCTGGTCTTGGATCTTTCCACCGGCGGCCGTGTTACGATTCAAATGTTTCCCGCTGTTGCCCCGGCCCATGTCGAGCGCATCAAGACATTGACGCGGCAAGGCTTTTATAACGGCGTTATTTTTCACCGCGTGATTGATGGCTTCATGGCGCAAACGGGTGATCCCGAGGGTACCGGTCAAGGCGGATCGGAGCTTCCCGACCTTAAGGCAGAATTTAACGACACCCCGCATTTGCGCGGCACCGTATCGATGGCGCGTACGAATGAACCCGACACAGCCAACAGCCAATTCTTCATTTGCTTCCAACCCCGCTTCAGCCTTGATAAAAAATACACCGTCTTTGGCCGCGTAACATCGGGCATGCAGTTTGTGGACGCAATTGAGCGCGGCGAACCGCCAGTAAACCCAAGCACAGTCGCTCAAGCATCCATAGCATCTGATAATGTCGCGCCACCGGCCTTTGCTGCGCCGGTCGCTGCAGTGGCGCCTGAGGCGGCGATTACCTTAGACCAGCTGAGCGGTACTTAATCGGGCGTAGCTTTCCATGCGTGTTGATTTATTTGATTTCGAGCTTCCGCCCGAGCGGATTGCCCTGCGCCCCGTTGCGCCCCGGGATTCGGCGCGGATGCTGCACGTTGGCGCTGGGGGCGACCTAAGCGACCAAGTGGTGCGTGACCTGCCGGCAATGTTGCGCAAGGGCGATTGCCTCATCTTCAACGATACGCGGGTTATTCCGGCGCAGCTTCAGGGACGGCGCGGGGATGCGACCATCGGTGCAACGCTGCACAAAAGGATCGACCTGCGCCGCTGGCAAGCCTTTATCCGCAACGCCAAACGCTTGCACCCCGGTGACAGCGTTGAGTTTGGTCATGGCGTTAGCGCGACGGCCGAAGAACGCCATGACGACGGCAGCTTCACGCTGCATTTCGAAGGCGATGAACCTGTCAAAATCCTGTTGCAACGTGCAGGGACTATGCCTTTACCGCCCTATATTGCGGGCAAGCGCCCGACCGACGCACGCGATGCGCAAGATTATCAGACGATGTTCGCGCAAAAGGATGGCGCCGTTGCCGCGCCCACGGCCTCTTTGCACTTCACGCCGGAATTGATGCACGCGGTCCAAGTGGCAGGTATCGAAACGGCGACGCTAACGCTGCATGTGGGTGCGGGCACATTCCTGCCCGTTAAGGCCGACGATACAACTGAACATCGCATGCATAGCGAGTGGGGCAGCATTGACGCCGAAACCGCCAATCAGTTGAACAATGTGCGCGCAGCTGGCGGACGGCTAATCGCGGTTGGCACAACGTCGCTCCGTTTGGTTGAGAGCGCAGCGGACGCACGGGGCGTCGTGCACCCTTTCGAAGGCGACACCGACATCTTCATAACACCGGGTTACCGATTCAGGGCGATTGGCGGCCTGATGACCAATTTCCATCTTCCTAAATCAACGCTGTTCATGCTGGTCAGCGCATTGATTGGCCGCGAGACGATGCAAGCGGCTTATGCGCATGCCATCGCCAACGAATATCGCTTCTATAGCTATGGCGACAGCAGCCTTTTGCTGCCTTAACCCAGTCGCACAGTCTTAATGGTCCTTCAATTCATCACCTGTCAGTCGCACGATATGCAGCACATTGGTTGATCCCGGCGTCCCGAACGGCACGCCTGCCATGATGATGATGCGGCCACCGGCAACACCCAAATGATAGCGGAGCGCCATGCGCTTAGCCTTGGCGATCATTTCTTCAAACGATCCAATATCCTTGGTCCGCACGGCAAAGGCACCCCACAATAAGCCAAGACGGCGCACAGTCGACTGACTTGCCGTCAGCACCAGAAGCGGCACAGAGGGACGTTCGCGCGATATCCGGCGCGCAGTGGAGCCTGATGAGGTGAAGCAGACGATCGCGCTGGTTTCAACCATGTCGACAATCCGCCCGCTGGCCTCGGCCAAGGCATCGGCGGTGGTGCCATCTGCTGGTGTTTCGGTAAAATGGATGCGCTTGAAAAAATCAGGGTCGCCTTCAACCTCCTGCGCGATGCGGTCCATGATCGACACCGCCTCAATCGGCCACGCCCCGGCCGCAGTTTCCGCAGACAGCATCACGGCATCGGCGCCGTCGTAAATTGCGGTCGCAACGTCAGAAACCTCGGCGCGGGTGGGGAATGGCGCGACGATCATCGATTCTAGCATTTGTGTTGCCACAACCACCGGCTTGCCCATGCGCCGTGCGGTCGACACAATCTTCTTCTGCAAGGGCGGAACTTGTTCAGGGCGCATTTCAACGCCCAGGTCGCCGCGCGCGACCATCACGCCGTCGGCTAACTCAATGATTTCTTCCAACCGCCCGATAGCGGCAGGCTTCTCGATCTTGGCCAGCAAAGCCGCCTTATTGCCAATCAGCTTCTTGCCTTCGGCGACATCTTCTGGCCGTTGGACAAAGGACATGGCGATCCAGTCCACCCCCTGCTCTAATGCGAAGGCGAGATCCGAGCGGTCCTTTTCGGTCAATGCCGCAATCGGGATCACAACGTCCGGAACATTGAGACCCTTGCGGTTCGACAACATCCCGCCAACCTCAACCTTCGTTACTATATGATCCGGACCAATCTCGGTTACCCGCAACACAAGCTTGCCATCGTCGAGTAACAGCCGTGCATGCACTTCCAACGCTGCGAAAATTTCGGGGTGCGGCAAATGCACACGCTGCGCATCCCCCAGCGTTGGGTCCGTATCCAACCGGAAGTTGTCGCCCGTGTGCAGTTCAACCTTCCCCTCGGCAAAGCTTCCCACACGCAATTTTGGACCTTGCAGATCTACCAATATGGTTGTCGGTCGGTTATACGCCTTTTCCAGCGCGCGGATATTGGCAATCAACTGCGCTTTATCCGCTTGCTCGCCATGGCTCATATTGACGCGGAAAGCATCTGCGCCTGCACGGAACAGCTTTTCGATCATTTCAGGCGTGTCACTCGCCGGGCCCAACGTCGCCAATATGCGGACCTTGCGCATGCGTGGTTTGTGATATTGCATGAAATTGACTCCGCGATATGGATTTTGACGTTTGCCTTCCCCATAACGCGGCACATCAACAACGGAAAGGGCGCATAGCTATGCAACAGGACACGCACATTTCAGACGCCGCCGCCGCCGCGGCATTTCGCCGCCTCGTCGCACATCTGCAACACCGGCATGATGCGCAGAACATCGATTTGATGGGCCTAGCCGGCTTTTGCCGCAATTGCCTGGCCGACTGGGTGATGGAAGCAGACGGCCAACTCACCAAGGATGAAGCGCGAACGCTTGTCCAAGGCATGCCCGCCGCAGAGTGGAAAGCAAAATATCAAAGCGAAGCAACGCCCGCGCAATTGCAACGCATGCAGGAAAGCGTGGCGAAAAATGCCCCATCGCATTAAGGCGCTGTCATCTTGATTCGGGGCCTCTGCCCCCAACCAACACCACAGGGAGAATATCATGGCCGAAGGCAATATCGCAGCTGATCAACTGCGTCTTTTCATTGAGCGCATCGAGCGTTTGGAAGAAGAGAAAAAGGGCATCGCCGACGACATCCGCGATGTCTATTCCGAAGCCAAGAGCCAAGGCTATGACGCGAAAATCATGCGCCAGATCGTGCGTTTACGCAAAATGACCCAAGACGATCGTCAGGAAATGGAAGCGATCCTCGACACCTATAAATCGGCTCTTGGCCTCGCGTAACGCCGTAGCAGCACGCCATCGCCGTCGTGATCAGGACGTGACGATGGCGACTGCAGTGAAGTTGCGATAAAGCACATGGCTTGCCCAATGGTGTGCGCCTGATGTAAGGGCGCGACATCCTATCCTTTAGCCAGAGAAGAGCAGAGCCATGGCAGGCCATAGCAAATTCAAGAATATCCAGCATCGTAAAGGTGCGCAGGACAAGAAACGTTCGGCGCAGTTTTCCAAGCTTTCGCGCGAAATAACCGTTGCGGCGAAAATGGGCATGCCCGATCCCGACATGAACCCGCGCCTGCGCCTTGCCGTCAACGCAGCCAAGGCGCAATCTATGCCCAAGGATAATATCCAGCGTGCGATCGACAAGGCAGCGGGCGGCGACGCGGAAAGCTACGATGAGATGCGCTATGAAGGCTATGGCCCCGGCGGCGTTGCAATCATCGTTGAGGCATTGACCGACAACCGCAACCGCACCGCGACCAATGTGCGCACCGCATTTAGCAAAAATGGCGGCAATCTTGGCGCATCGGGCGCGGTGAACCATGGGTTCGACCGGATGGGCCTAATCACCTATCCGATCAATGCAGGCGATGCCGACAGCGTGTTTGAAGCCGCGTTGGAAGCCGGCGCGGAAGATGTTGAATCCAGCGAAGACGAACACAGCATCTGGACCGCGATGGATAGCCTGCATGAGGTCGCCAAGGCGCTTGAGGCGACGCTTGGCGAGGCCGAAAGCGCCAAGCTCGCATGGAAACCGCAAGTTCTGGTCGAGGTGGACGAAGCCAATGCTGCGACCCTGCTAAAAATGATCGACGCTCTGGAAGACGACGACGATGTTCAGACCGTCTGGGGCAATTTCGATGTATCCGACGAGGTGATGGCGAAACTGGGATGATCATGTCGTCATGATTATTTTGGGTCTCGACCCCGGCCTTGGGACCACTGGCTGGGGTGTCATCCGCAAGGAAGGCAACCGCCTGTCGCATATCGACAATGGTGAAATTGAAACCGACGCCAAAATGCCATTGGCGAGCCGGCTGGTGCTGCTCGATGAGAAACTGCGGGCTGTGCTTGACCATTTTCGCCCCGATTATGCCGCGGTCGAAGAGGTGTTCGTCAACAAAAACCCGCAATCGACGCTGAAGCTTGGGCAGGCGCGTGGCGTGGTCCTTTTGGGTGCAGCGCGCAACCACACACCCGTGACCGAATATGCCGCGCGGTTGGTGAAAAAATCCGTTGTTGGCATAGGCAAGGCTGAGAAAGAACAGGTGCAGGCGATGCTCCGCATACTGCTGCCGGGGTTGAAGCTTGCGGGACCGGACGCTGCTGACGCGTTGGCAGTTGCCATCACGCATGCGCATCATATTCGCGGTTGATGGGTTCACGCAGATTTGCCGCCCCTGTTCCCACGATGTTCTCTTTTGCTTGCCGATTTGGTAACGAACAGCTAACCCGCGAGAATGATTGCAAAGCTATATGGCCGCATTGACGAAACGGGCGTTGACCATCTGGTAATCGACGTCAATGGCGTTGGCTATCTGGTGCAGGCCAGCGCGCGGACATTATCGGCATTGGGCAAGACGGATGATTTTGCCACCGTCTTTACCGAAATGCAGGTGTCGGAAAATGACATGCGCCTTATCGGTTTTGCCACGCGCAAAGAGCGCGACTGGTTCCGCTTGCTGACAGGCGTGCAGGGCGTAGGCGGCAAGGTTGGGCTGGCTATCCTCTCCGCAATAGAACCTCAGGACTTGGCCCTCGCGATCGGCAGCGGCGATGCCGCGATGGTCGCGCGCGCCAATGGTGTAGGCCCAAAACTTGCCAGCCGCATCGTCAATGAATTGAAGGATAAGGTTGGCGCACTCGCGGGCATCGGCGGCGGCGCGAAGCTAATGGCCACAGGCGCCGCGAGCGGCAACCACGCACAAGATGCGATGTCCGCGCTCGGCAATCTGGGCTTCAAGCCCGGCGAGGCAGGAAGCGCCGTGGCACTGGCGGTAGAAGAGCTTGGCCCAGGTGCGACGCTTGATGCGTTGGTGCGCCTGGCGTTGAAGCGGGCGTCGCGGTGAGCGAAGACCGCATCACCACGCCGGACAAACGGCCAGAAGATATCGACGCTGCCTTGCGGCCCAAGACGCTTGCCGAGTTCATCGGGCAAGCCGCCGCGCGGGACAATTTGCGGGTGTTTATTGAAGCGGCGAAGGGTCGTGGACAGCCATTGGACCATGTGTTGTTCTTTGGCCCGCCGGGGCTTGGCAAGACGACATTGGCGCAGATTGTGGCCAAGGAAATGGGCGTAGGTTTCCGCGCGACGTCCGGCCCAGTCATTGCAAAATCCGGCGACTTGGCGGCGTTGTTGACCAATTTGGAAGATGGCGACGTCCTGTTCATTGACGAGATCCACCGCTTAAGCCCCGTGGTCGAAGAAATTCTGTATCCCGCAATGGAAGACCGCGCGCTGGATATCATGATCGGCGAAGGCCCCTCGGCGCGGTCGGTGCGCATCGATTTGCCGGCTTTCACCCTTGTTGGCGCAACCACGCGGCAAGGGTTGCTGACCACGCCATTGCGTGACCGCTTCGGCATTCCGGTACGGCTCAATTTCTATACGCATGCAGAGCTTGAACTGGTTGTCACCCGCGCAGCGCGGTTGCTGGATCTGGGCATTGCCCCCGATGGCGCGAACGAGATTGCCAAGCGAGCGCGCGGCACCCCGCGTATTGCTGGACGCTTGCTCCGCCGCGTGCGCGACTTTGCCAATGTTGCAGGGGAGCCCATTGTGACCGCCAAAATTGCGGACGGCGCGCTCAACCGGCTTGAAGTGGACGCGCTTGGCCTTGATGCGATGGACCGGCGTTATTTGCACATGATCGCAGATATCTATCGCGGTGGCCCTGTTGGCGTTGAGGCGCTTGCCGCTGGCCTATCGGAACCGCGCGACACAATCGAGGATGTGGTTGAGCCTTATCTGCTGCAATTGGGCCTGATCGCGCGCACAGCGCGGGGCCGTTGCCTCAATGCGCCGGGCTGGAAGCATCTTGGCCTCAATCCGCCAGCCGGATCACAGGACGGATTATTTGACGCATAACGTTGTGCGGAGTCCTTCAGGCGACTAATTGAGCGCACGCAAACTAAAAACTCTTCCCGTCGGACTCGACAACGGTTAAGCATTTCATTGATGACCGTCCCTACTCCCTATCAAGGCCATTTTGACGGCGCGCGGCATCTGTTTGCTGTGCGGGTTTATTTTGAGGACACCGACTTTTCGGGTGTCGTCTACCATGCGCGCTATCTGCACTTCATGGAGCGCGCGCGTTCGGACATGCTCGCCGGCGTTGGCATTGACCAGCGCACGGTGCATGCGGCGGGCCAAGGCGCCTATGCGGTTACCGAAATGCATATCAAATATCGCCGCCCTGCGCATTTTGACGATGCCCTGGTTGTCATCAGCACGGTCGAAGCGGTGCGCGCGGCCAGTTGCGACATTCATCAAACCGTCATGCGCGGCGACGACATACTCACCGAGGCGCAGGTAACTGCGGCCTTTGTTTCACCAGACGGCAAACCGCGCCGGCAACCTGCGCATTGGGTTGCGGCGTTCCAGCCTATTATAAACAGACACGCAGAATAGGATATTCATGGACCTGCTTACCGCGACCCAAGATGTGGTTTTTTCACCAATAAAACTGTTTCTGGATGCCGATTTGGTGGTCAAGTCGGTCATCATTGGCCTCGCGCTGGCCAGCGTCTGGGGATGGACAATCATCCTCAGCTTCACTGTAAAAATGTCCGGTATTAACAAGAAGAGCGACACATTTGAGCGCGAATTTTGGGGCAGTTCCGACATCGCAGCGTTCGCAAAAACGCATAGCCAGAACGACCTGCCCGTGGCCAAGGTGTTTGCCGCAGGGATGGCCGAATGGCGGCTATCGACCAATGGCAAAAGCATTGACCGTTCCGGAACGCGCGAGCGGCTTGCCACCGCAATGGATGCGACCATTGCCGCAGAAACCGACCGTCTTGCCAGTCGTTTGAACTTCCTTGCGACCACGGGATCGGTTGCGCCATTTGTCGGCCTGTTCGGAACCGTCTGGGGCATTATGCGCAGCTTTGCGGCAATTGCGGCGGAGCAGAATTCCAGCCTTGCGGTTGTGGCACCAGGCATTGCCGAGGCGTTGTTTGCCACCGCAATCGGACTGTTCGCCGCGATCCCCGCGGTCATCGCTTATAACCGCTTCTCACACCGGCTGAACCAATATGAGGCCCGCATGGGACGCTTTGCCGATGGCTTCCACGGCACGTTGAGCCGTGAATTGGAGCTTGAGGTTTAAAGATGGTGATGAACACATCATCAAACGGTGGTGGCGGACGCGGGCGGAGGCGGAGGAGCAGGCGCGCGCCAATGGCGGACATCAACGTCACGCCCTTTGTCGACGTCATGCTGGTCTTGCTCATCATCTTCATGGTCACCGCACCCTTGCTGGTGACAGGTGTTCCTGTCGAGCTTCCGGAGAGCCGCGCCAACGCGCTGGATCAAAAGGATGAACCAATTGAAATCGCAATCGACCGCGATGGCGTGACCTTTATCGACGGCACAGAAGTTGCGCCCGTAGAGCTTGCGGCACGGTTGGAAGAAATCGCCGCTGCGCAGACACCTGAAGCCCCGCGCCAGATCATGCTGCGCGGCGATACGGCAATCAGCTATGGCCAGATGATGCGCGTCATGGGCGAATTGAACCGCGCTGGATTGAACAGCGTGAGCCTAGTCACCACCGGTTCAGCAAACGACAGCTAACAAGATGGCAATGGATCGCGCGGAGAAACTGGGACTTGGCGTGGCGGTTGGCGGCCATGCCCTCTTGCTGAGCGCATTTGCGCTTGGCCTGCTGGCATCTGCAAAGACCGCGCCTAAGCAAGGGTCTATTTCCGTATCGTTGGTGGGTGAAATTGCCGATGTCTCCACCGCGCCCGATGCGATTCAAGAGGATTCTGCGCCGCCTGCCCCAGGTGACACTGCGCCGGCAGAGCCCCCGCCTGCCCCGACACCCATAATGCAAATCGCAAAGCCGGCGGAGAAGCCGCAGGCCAAGCCTGTTTCGAAGCCTGTGAAGCCCGCAACTGCGCCGCCCATTACAAAGGTCGCGGTGAAGAAGGAGCCTGTGAAGCAGCCCCCCGCCAAGGCAGCAGCAGTCAGTGGCAAGGGCACAACGCCAGCCAAGCCCGGCGGGCTAAGCCGAAGCTTTCTCGACAGCATCGACAACATTGGCAAGGCCCCCGGTGCGGGCAAAGCCGACGGCACACCTGCAGCCAAAACCGCGGCCGAAGTGCGCCGCTCGGTCGGTATCAGCATCGCTGGCCAAATCCGCAGCCGCGTGCGCGCTTGTGCGCCATCGGGCATCGACATCAATAAAATCGAGACCTTTGTGACATTGAACCTCGAACCGACCGGCAAACTGACCTCGGTCCGCTTTGACAAGCAGGTGGGTCTCAACGACAGCAACCAGCCGCAAGCAGGACCTTTGAAAGATTGCATCTTGCAAGCGGTGCGCGCAGCATCGCCTTATAGCGGGCTTGACCCAGAATATTATGACGTTTGGAAAACCCACGCGCTGCGTTTGCGCGCTACGGGATAAAGGAATGAGATATATGTCACTCTTCGCACGCAACCGGAAACTGGCTTCTTTCCTACTTTTCATCTTGGGCACGCAAACCGCCATCGCGCAAACGCCGCCGCCTGCTGCGCCTGTATCGGATGAACCCGAATTGGTCGAATTCGATACCTCCAAAACCCGCTCCATCGCGGTGCCCGCTTTGGTCGCGCCAGCGCCTGCCGACACGGCGGCGGGCAACAGCGTGGCGCTTGGCCGCCAGATCGCTGAGGTAATCTCGTCTGACTTGCGTGCATCGGGCGTCTTTGAAACGCAGGGGCCAAACGGATTGCGGGCCATCACCTTGCCTGAGGTCGCAACGCCACAATTTGACTATTGGAAATCGCGCCCCGTTGAACAATTGGTACAAGGCTTTGTCCTTGTTGGCGGCGATGGCAACCTGACCGTTGGCTGTTATTTATATGATGTCGGCTTTGGCAATGAAACCACCCGCCTTGGCTTTAACGTGCCACCGCGCGAATGGCGCAGAGCTGCACATAAATGCGCCGATGCGATCTATTCGCGGTTGACGGGCGAGCTTCCCTTTTTCGATAGCCGCATCGCCTATATCGCCGAAAGTGGACCAAAGAATAAACGGACAAAGCGGCTTGCGATCATGGATTCGGATGGCGCAAACCACCGCTTCATCACCAATGGCCAGTCGACGGCGCTCACGCCGCGCTTCTCGCCCAATTACAAATCGATCTTATATCTATCCTATGTCGACGGAAATCCGCGTATTTACGTCTATGACATTGATGCCGGACGTCAGCGCCTGATTACCCAGTCCACAAGCCCGACTTTCGCACCGCGTTGGTCGCCCGATGGCAAGACAATATTATATTCAATGGCCGTGTCGGGAAATACCGACGTCTATAAAATTGCAGTCACCGACAATGGTACGCCTGTAAAGCTGACCAGCTCGCCCGGCATTGATGTCGGCGGTAGCTTTTCTCCCGATGGCCGCCAGATCGTGTTTGAAAGCGACCGGTCGGGCAGCCAGCAAATCTATGTCATGAACGCAGATGGATCCAACCAACGGCGGATCAGCTTTGGTTCGGGGCGTTACGCGACCCCCGAATGGAGCCCGCGTGCGGACCTCATCGCTTATACCCGCATTGCGGGCGACTTCCGCGTTGGCACAATGCGTCCCGATGGTTCGGGCGAACGGCTGCTGACCGATAGCTGGCAGGACGAGGCGCCGACATGGGCGCCAAATGGCCGCGTCATTCAGTTCTTCCGCACGGCAAAGGGAAGTGGTAAAACAAGCATCTGGCAAGTGGACCTTACCGGTTCCAAGGAACGTCAATTGCCCACGCCAGTCGATGGTTCAGACCCAGCATGGGGACCCCTATTGCCTTAAGGACGTTTAACTCTTATTTTGATCCAGAAGTGGATTTGGGCGACGCCGAAGGAGAATATCATGAAGACAAAAACGATCAAAATGGCAGCCATATTGCTGGTATCGACCGCGCTTGTCGCAGGCTGCGGCAAGAAAAAGGTCGAAGTACTGCCACCTGCGGCCGAGGGTACCGATTATGGCCAGCCCCAACCAGCCCCGGAAGCCCCTGCTAGCCAGATCCTTCCGGGCAGCCAGGAAGATTTCCTGCAACAGGTTGGCGCATTCGGCGACCGCATCCTGTTTGAAACCGACCGTTTCAATGTTGATGCCGAAGACCAGGCTGTGTTGCAGCGTCAGGCGCAATGGTTGGCCCAATATCCCAATACACGCGCGATCGTCGAAGGTCATGCGGACGAACGCGGCACGCGCGACTACAACCTCGCGCTGGGTGAGCGCCGTGCCAACTCCGCCAAAAACTATCTGACCTCCATCGGTGTCGACGCGAGCCGTATCCAGACCGTCAGCTATGGCAAGGAGCGGCCATCTGCATTGGGTTCGGACGAACAGTCCTGGGCCCAGAACCGCCGTGCGGTGACAGTAACCGTTCGATAAACGGCGGCTTCAGGCCAGTTACCTTGCTCCGGTCCATCCGGATGAGACACTGGCTTGGAACGTAGGTTTTGATTTGAGAAAGCGCGCATGACCGCAATTTTCCAGCCCGGGCTGGAAAATGGCGCAAACATTGCGTCCGCGCCTGCAGGTCGCCAAGTGATACGCCACCCAATCATTCTAGGGAAAAAGCTGACTCCACATTGCTGCAAAATGTAGTATAGAACAAAACATGAACAAAAAGGTGATTCTACCAAAAGCGGCTTTTCCTTCTGCGCCCAATGCATGGAAGCAATATCAATCGCGCATGTCGCAACCCTTATTGCCCATCGGCGCGGCTGAGGTCGACGAACGCTTGCGCGGCGGCATAATACAAGCCGGGCTGCACGAATTTTTTGGCGGAGCTAAGGCAGATTCACATGCCGCAGCGGCCTTTGCGTTGTTGCTGGCATGGCGATTACCCGAAAGCGATGCGGGCATATTTTGGGTAACAGGCGATAAAGAACGCCAGGCGTCCGGACGGCTATATCCGTTGGGGTTGTCGGCGATGGGTGGCAATCCTTCACGGATATTGCTGGTCCAGACAGCGGACTTACGCGACGCCCTGCGCGCTGCGGCCGATGCCATCCGGTCAAAGACGGCGCGCGCCGTCATTCTCGAAACACATGGCAATGCCCGCATGGTTGACCTGACATCAACCCGGCGTCTGGCGCTGGCGGCGGCGGAAAGCGGGGTGTTGGCCTTGCTGGTACGCGGCGACGCTGCGCCGATGCCAAGTGCGGCCAGCACGCGCTGGCGGATATGTTCTGCACCGTCGGTGCCGTTACCGGGCAACGCGCCTGGCCTTCCAACCTTTGACATCAACCTTCTGCGCCACCGCGGTGGCACAGCATCTTTTGCGGCACGAGTGACCTGGGATCATGCAACACGAAGCTTTTTTGACACGCCGCTATCTGGCGGCCTTTCTGCCCCTGCTACCGACGCAGAGGTTGATCCGCAGCAAAGGTTCCGCGCCTGATACGCCTTTCGCAATGGTCGAAAAACAGCGCGGCGCCATGCGGCTTGCAGCATGCGATCCGGCGGCGCTTGCGCTTGGTTTAAGCGGAGGCATGGCACTGGCCGATGCGCGTGCCCGCGTGCCTGAACTGGCGGTATTTGATCATGATCCAGCGGCGGACCTTGATTTGCTGGACTGGCTAGCAGACGGGTGCGAGCGTTATAGCCCGGCCTGCATGGTTGACCCGCCGCAAGGGCTGTTGATTGATATCACCGGCTGCATATACCGTTTTGGCGATGATGAGGTCCGCCTGGCCAAGGACCTAAAGCAACGGTTGCGCCGCCATGGCCTCACGGGACAGATTGCCTTGGGCGCCACACCCGACAGCGCGCGGGCCAAGGCACGTTATGCCAAACAGGCCATACACGCCTTGCCCGTCGAAGCATTGGACGCCGGAGACAAGGTGCATCAGGCATTGCGCCGCGCTGGCCTCAAAACATTGCAGGACCTTGCCTGCCGCCCACGCAAGGCTTTTGCCGCACGCTTTGGCAAGGCGACGGTCGTTACACTCGCGCGACTATTGGAGGAAGAGGATGCGCGCATCACGCCGCGCCGCCATGTGCCCGTCGTTAGCGTCACGCAAAACTTCGCCGAACCCATATCGCGCACCAATGATGTCCTCGATACCATCGCAACGCTGACGGGCAAAGCCGCCGCGCAACTGAATGACCGCAGCCAAGGTGGCCGCCGGTTTGAGGTCAGCCTGTTTCGAAGCGATGGCCATATCGCCCGACTGGCCGTCGACACAGGCGCGCCAACGCGAGACTCCGCCTTGTTGATGCGGTTAATCCGCGAACGCATTGATGCCCTGTCCGACCCGCTTGACCCCGGCTTTGGCTATGACCTTATCCAATTGACGGTGCCGACGGCGGATATTTTACTGCCTTCACAGGCGGGGTTGGACACGAAAGTCGACAGGTCCGCGCAAACCGAAGCATTGATTGACCGCTTGAGCGTGCGGCTGGGCCGTGACCGCGTGCGCTATTTTGAAGAACGCAACAGCCACATTCCCGAACGCGCCGTGGTTGAATGCGCTGCGCAATCCGGCCAGCCGCAAAAGCAGTGGCCACAACCGACCGAAGCAGATCCGCCCATGCGGCCCTTCCGCCTGTTTGAAACACCGCAACGTATTGAGGCGCTGGCCTCAACCCCCGATGGCCCGCCACGCCAATTCCGCTGGCGCAAAAGCCTGCATCATATTGTCGCTTATGAAGGCCCCGAACGCATTGCCGCCGAATGGTGGCGGCGCAAGGCGGGGCATGAGCAGAGCAAGGGCGGGCCAACGCGCGATTATTACCGCGTGGAGGACAGCGAGGGACGGCGTTTCTGGCTGTTCCGCCATGGCCTTTATGCCGAAACCGATGCGCCGATCTGGTATCTGCATGGGTTGTTCGCGTGACGTATATCCCTGCTTATGCGGAGCTGGTTGCGGCGACCAATTACTCTTTCTTACGCGGGGCATCACATCCCGCCGATATGGTGTTGCATGCCGCCGCGCTTGGCCTGAACGCCATTGGTATTGCCGACCGGAACAGCGTTGCCGGCGTGGTGCGTGCTTGGGTCGCAGTGAAAAAAGCCAAGGCTGAAGATACGCTTCCAGAGGACTTTCGGCTGGTCACGGGTAGCCGCTTGGTCTTTGCCGATGGTACGCCCGATATTGTCGCCTATCCTAAAAACCGCAAGGGATGGGGACGGCTTACCCGGTTGCTGACGGTCGGGAATATGCGTTCCAACAAGGGTGGGTGCATATTGCGGCTCGATGATCTGGCCGGATATCTGGAGGATTTACTGCTGATCATATTGCCGCAGTCGACCGCCGAAGAAACCAACCCGCATAAAAAACCCGTCGCATATAGCCACGCCGATGGCGACGAAAAGCTGCGTCTGGTTGAAACCACGCCCGCCGATTTGGACGCGGTGATGCGCCGCCTGACAAAGCTTGCGCCGGACAGGGTCTGGCTTGGCATTTTTATGCATGGACGGGGCAAGGACCAACGCAGGCTTGAGGAACAGCGCACCTTGGCAAAGCAATGCGGGGTGCCGATCCTTGCCGTCAACGACGCGGTCTATGCCGATACCGCCGCACGGCCGCTGCATGATGTGCTGACCGCGATCCGCTTAAGCGTGTCGGTGGATCAGGCTGGAACGCGGCTGGAGGTCAATGCTGAACGCTATTTGAAATCGCCCGCTGACATGACGCGGCTGTTCGCATGTGCGCCCGAAGCGATTGCGGAGAGCCAGAAGCTGCTCCACCAAATCACATTCGACCTAAGCCAGTTGAAATATGAATATCCCAATGAGCCTGTGCCGGACGGGTGGGCCCCGCAGGATTGGCTGGAACATCTGGTGTGCACAGAAGCCGCACGGCGGCACCCCGATGGCCTTCCCCCCAAATGGGTCCGCGCGCTGAACGAAGAATTCACCTTAGTGCGCCAGAAAAACTACGCCTGCTATTTCCTGACGGTGCATGACATCGTCCATTTTGCGCGATCGCAAGATCCGCCGATCTTATGTCAGGGGCGTGGTTCCGCCGCCAATTCGGTGATTTGCTACTTATTGGGCATCACATCGGTTGACCCTGTGGCCAACAATTTATTGTTCTCGCGCTTCCTGTCCGAAGAGCGCGATGAGCCACCCGATATCGACGTCGATTTCGAACATGAACGGCGCGAGGAGGTGATGCAATATGTCTATCGCCGGTTTAAGCGGCACCGCGCGGGCATTGCCGCCACGGTCATCCACTATCGCCCGCGCAGCACCGTGCGCGAAGTTGGTAAAGCTATTGGCCTAACCGAAGATGTCACCGCGCGTCTGGCGGGGACCGTCTGGGGCAGCTTTGGCCGTGACTTGCCCGAGGCGCGGTTGATTGAGGCGGGGTTTGACCCGGACAACCCCCACATCGCCAGGCTGCATGCCTTTGTCGGCCAGTTGCTCGGTTTTCCACGTCATTTGTCGCAACATGTCGGTGGCTATGTCCTCACCGAAAACCGACTTGATGAAACCGTGCCGATCCACAATGGCGCAATGGCGGACCGGACCTTTATCGAATGGGACAAGGACGATATCGACGCGCTGAACCTGTTGAAGGTCGATATATTGGCATTGGGTATGCTGACCTGCATCCGCAAAAGCTTCGAAATGCTGCGGCAGACAGGCGGCGGAGATTATAGCTTGGACAGCGTTCCGACCGAAGACCCGGCGGTCTATGCGATGCTGCAAAAGGGCGATAGCATTGGCACCTTTCAGGTCGAAAGCCGCGCGCAAATCAACATGCTACCGCGCCTTAGGCCCAAGACATTTTACGACCTTGTCATCCAGATCGCGATTGTGCGCCCCGGCCCGATTGAGGGCGACATGGTCCACCCCTATCTGCGCCGACGCAATGGCGAGGAGAAGGTCGAATATCCCTCACCCGCACCGCCGCATGATCCCAATGAACTGCACGATATCTTGTACCGCACATGTGGCGTCCCGTTGTTTCAGGAACAGGCGATGAAGCTGGCGATGGTCGCAGCCGCTTTTACCCCCGACGAGGCCAATGGTTTACGCCGTGCGATGGCAACCTTCCGCAATTCAGGCACTATGCCCGAATATAAGGACAAGATGATCAATGGCATGGTGCAGCGCGGATATCAGCAGGATTTTGCCGAACGCTGCTACAAACAGATTGAAGGCTTTGGCAGCTATGGCTTTCCCGAAAGCCATGCACAGGCCTTTGCCCATCTGGTCTACATATCATCATGGCTGAAATGCCATCATCCGGCGATTTTTACGGCGGCATTGTTGAATTCGCAGCCCATGGGTTTTTATGCGCCAGCCCAGCTTGTGCAGGATGCGCGCAATCATCAGGTTGATGTCCGCGCGATTGATGTGAATTTCAGCGCTTGGGATAATGAAATCGAGGCGAGTGCCTTGCGGCTTGGCCTCCGGCAAATCGGTGGGTTTCACAAGGATTGGGCGTTGGCGATGGCGGCCGCACGACCCTTTACTTCGTTGGAGGAGCTGGCGCGCAAGGCCAAATTGCCAGCGCGCGCCTTGCATTTGCTGGCAGATGCCGATGCCTTGCGCTCGCTTAATCTTGACCGGCGTGCGGGCGGGTGGGAAGCGCGGCGCACTCCGTCGGATGAGTTGCCCTTGTTCGCAGCCGCCGATGCGCGCGAATTGGCACAGGAGGCTGAAATCGCCCTGCCAGCGATGCCCGTCAGCGAACATGTTGCGGCGGATTACCAAATGACGCGGATGTCGTTGAAGGGACACCCGATGGAGTTTCTGCGCGACATGTTTGCGGCCGAGGGCATAGTGACCTGCGCGCAAACCGATGCGGCGAAACATGGTGCGCGGGTTAAAACCGCTGGGGTTGTGCTCACGCGGCAACGGCCGGGGAAAGGCAATGCCATTTTCATCACGATCGAGGATGAAACCGGCGTCACCAATGCGTTACTGTGGTCGCGGCTGTTCGAACGGCAACGGCGCGCCGTTATGGCATCGCGGTTGATGGTGATCGAAGGCGAGGTGCAACGCAGCAAGGAAGGCGTAGTGCATCTCATGGCGACACATATCACGAACCGCTCGCATGAGCTTGAACGCCTGTCGCATGATCATGACGTTAACGTCCCGCTCAGCCGGTCAGACGAGTTTGCCCAGCCTGTCTATCCCCGCCATGGCCATCCGCGCGATGTGCGCATCATGCCCAAGTCACGCGATTTTCATTGACTGCGGAGCGTCAGGCAGCATCCTTTGCCGCCCGGCATGCCGCCAATTCCTCGACCGAGGTGGCCCGCATGAACGGGTTGGTAGCCCGCTCTAAAGCAATTGTGGTCGGAACCGTCGCTTCTCCGCGTTCGCGCGCAGCGACCACGTCAGCAAAGCGACGCGTCAGATCGGCATTGTCCGGCTCTACCGTCACCGCAAAGCGGGCATTGCTGAGCGTATATTCATGTGCGCAATAGATCGCGGTATCATCGCCCAAAGCCTCCAGCTTGCGCATATTGTCATACATCTGCGCGGCAGTGCCTTCAAACAAGCGGCCACAGCCCATCGCAAATAATGTGTCGCCGACAAAGGCAGCCTGCTCGGTTGCGAAATGATACGCAATATGTCCTGCCGTATGGGCAGGAACGTCGATGACGGTTGCCCGCACGTCGCCCAGTTGCACTAAATCCCCGCTACGCACTTGCACATCCAGCGTAGAAATTCGTTCGGCTTCTGCCGCAGGCCCCGTGATGATGCAGCCCGTCGCGGCCTTAATCTCCGCATTGCCGCCAACATGATCAGGGTGCCAATGCGTGTTCCAAATCTGCGTTATCGTCCACCCGCGTGCTTCGGCCGCAGCCAGAACGGGCGCAGCAACGGCCGGATCGACCACCAAGGTTTCCCCGCTTTGCGCTTCATGGACCAACCAGACATAATTGTCCGACAGGACAGGGATGCGCACGATCTCAAGCATGTCTACCATGCGCCTATATTCGGCATACTGGCCCAAGGTTCGGCAGGCGCGAGATTGCCGTCTTGCAGCAGCTCGATCGAAATGCCGTCGGGCGCACGGACAAACGCCATATGACCGTCGCGTGGGGGTCGGTTGATGGTAACGCCTGCATCCATCAACCGCTGGCACGTCGCGTAAATGTCATCCACGCGATAGGCCAAATGGCCGAAATTCCGTCCGCCGTCATATATCTCAGGCGCGCTACCGTCGGCAGGCGGCCAGTTATGGGTCAATTCCACCTCGGCAACGTTCGTTTGGCCGGGCGCCGCAAGGAAGATCAGCGTAAAGCGTCCCGCCTCACTGTCAAAGCGCCGGACTTCCTCCAGCCCAATCAACTTGAAAAAAGCGACCGTGGCATCCGGGTCGGTGATACGGATCATAGTGTGGAGATAGCTGGTGGGCATTTTCATTCCATTCACAAAAGCGCGGTGGTCCAGACATAGCCATGAACCTTGACCGCTAACCGCGCAAGAGGTGCCTGCCTTCCCGAACGCGAAACACAGCTTATCTGGATTGCGGCTGAGTCTCGGGGGTGGCCGTTGTCGCCGCTAACGCCGCGAGCTGCGCCTTAGCGGACACGGCCTGCCGGCTATCTGGCGCAATCGCAATCGTTTGCTCCCATTGCTTGCGTGCAGTTGCGTCGTCGCCTGCGACAATGGCTATATTGCCTGCTTCCAGCGCAACTGCGGGATCGCGCGGTCGTAACGCGGCGGAGGTTTGAATATATGTCAGCGCATCGGGCAGCTTGTTTAATCGCCGGGCCAAAGTCGCCGATAGCAACCACGCAGATCCATTTTCCGGTGCCAACTGCCGTGCGGTCGCCAAGGCGGCTTCGCCCTCGGCGCTTTTGCCCAATGCTACCAACGCGCGGGCACGGTCGACCTCGCTATCGGCACGTTCTGCATTGTTCAGGCTTTTGGATGCAAGCGCCTTTGCCAGTGCATCCACTGCCACGTCTGGCTGACCCACAGCAATCGCGGCGTTACCCGCCTGCGCCCAAAAACGGGCGGCACGTGGATCGCCCTTTTCCTGCGCCATGGTTGCCGCCTCGGTCAATATCGGCACAGCAAGATCAAATTTGAAATCCGTTGCGAGCGCAAACCCATGGCAGGCCCGCGCCAGATAGCCGCCTTTTTTCTGCGTCCATAAGCTGGCTTCCGAAACCGCAGATGCGGGATCTTTGCTTGCAAGCTTCAGGCATTCTTGAAACTGGACCTCATCCAATGTCGGCAAAGGCTGCGCGATGGCGGGCACCGGGCAGAGCAGCAATATCGGCAGAAATTTTGACATAACAGCTCCGGGAAAAAGTCAGCACGTCAGCTTTGCCACCGTATCGATCAGCAGCGCAATATCCTGATCGCGAGAAAGCCGGTGATCGCCGTCTTTTAACAATATTGTCTGCACATCGGATGAACGAAGTTGCTGTGCGAGCTTTACGGACGTTTCCCACGGCACGTCGGGGTCGCATTGTCCGTGGATCAACCGCACGGGGCAGTCGATTTCAACTATATGGGTCAGCCGCAGGTTGCTCTGCCCCGATTGCCAAAAACCTTGCGTGATGACCATGGGTTCATAGCCGTAATCGCTTGGACGTTCGATGCGGCCAGTGGCGGCGATGGTCGCGCGGTCGGCAGCGTCGAAATCCCAGTCGGTAAAATCGGGTGCGGCGGCAATGCCAACAATCGCGGTGACTTGATTACCAAGTGCTTCAGCGACCAACAACATCAACCACCCGCCCATCGACGAGCCAATCAAGATCAGCGGCCCGACCTGGGCCTCTGCAATCACCGCGAGAACATCGTCGCGCCAGACATCGAGCGTGCCGTCTGCGAATGCGCCCGCACTCTCGCCGCAGCCCGAATAGTCCAACTGCAGCATGCCCACGCCTTTGTCTACCGCCCAAGCTGACAGTGCCTGAGCCTTGCCGCCTTGCATATCGGATTTGTAGCCCGGTAGGAAAACCAATGTAGGCCCGCGCCCGCGCACGTGCCGAAAGGCCAGGCGAACGCCGTCAGCGCGCGTAGCGAATTGAACCGGAGATTCAGGTAGCGTCAAATGACCCAGTCGACCGTCAACATTTGCGTCACGTCCTGCCCCTTAAGGCGGCGCTGTTCGACCATGATGGTGTTGAGCCGTTTCACGGTATCGCTGCCCGAGGTGATGCACAGACCGGGGATGACTGCATGAACAAGCGCCTTCAGCCCACCCCAAATCATCGTGAAGCCAAAGCGGCTGGCGACGCCGAAATGTTCAACATAGTTTTCATCGACGCTTTTGGGATGGTCGACAAAAAGGCGGTTGAACATAATGGTTTCCCTCACAAAAGCTGGCGATGCCTGAGGTTTAACGCGAAGCGGTGTAAAAATCAAAGCCGATAAATGCCAGCAATTGATGTGCGTGCGGGAGCGGAAGGGCGTCCGGTTGGCTTAACCGACAATCGAGCCGTCCGCGAAGCACACAAAAAAGCCCGCACGAGGCGGGCTGTTTATGTTGGTTGCGGGAGTAGGATTTGAACCTACGACCTTCAGGTTATGAGCCTGACG
>CALGEE010000578.1 GCA_937881525.1 uncultured Sphingomonadales bacterium
GACGGAGTAGTGGACGCAGAACGTATTTCTGGCGTGGCAGACGTTTTTATAGGCGGCATGGGGGCGTTTGAAGGCGCTTTTTCTGCAAGCCAGTTGACGCTGGTTTCGCTAACAGCCGCGTCCAGTCCGGCAAGTTCCCACCAGCCAGTTAGCGATTCAACCACAGTAAATGCAGTAATTTCTCCCCGATCTCCCATAAATCCCTTCAGTCACCAGTTGACGGCGGGGTCAATTGCTTGGCATGGCAATTTCCACAAGCTGTTCGTATATTGGGATGGCCTGAATTACATGCCGGGTAAAGGATAAAGGCAATGAGTGAACGCGAGTCGATGCCCTATGATGTTGTTATTGTTGGCGCAGGGCCAGCAGGCCTTTCGGCTGCGATACGCATAAAACAGCAATCGCCCGACACCAGTGTCTGCATCCTTGAAAAAGGTTCCGAGGTGGGCGCGCACATTCTTTCAGGTGCGGTCATCGACCCCAAGGCGCTCGATGAACTGTTCCCAGATTGGCGCAATATGAGCTGTTCGCTGGCCGACACGCCGGTGAATGACAATCAGCACTGGATTCTTATTAAGACCGGCAAGTTTAACATGCCCCATTTCCTAACCCCGGGCTTCATGCACAATAAGGGCACCTACACTGGATCACTTGGCAATCTGTGCCGCTGGCTTGCGGGGCAGGCTGAAAATCTGGGTGTAGAAATTTTCCCCGGATTTTCGGCGGCAGAAATACTTTATAACAGCGACGGTTCGGTAAAGGGTGTAGCGACGGGCGACATGGGCATCGCGCGCGATGGCAGTCATAAAGACGATTATATGCCCGGCATGGAATTACATGCGAAATATACTTTCTTTGCCGAAGGTGTGCGCGGTCATCTCACCAAATTGCTCAAACCCCAATTTGCGCTCGATAAAGACAGCGAGCCGCAGGTTTACGGCATTGGCATTAAAGAATTGTGGGACATTCCGCCCGAGCAGCATTCCGCGGGCCGCGTCATTCACAGCCAGGGCTGGCCTTTGACTGATGCAAATGGCGGCGCATTTTTGTACCATCATGCGAACAATCAGGTGGCCTTGGGCTTTGTCGTTTGGCTCAACTATTCCAACCCTTATCTGTCACCGTTCGAAGAGTTTCAGCGTTGGAAAACGCATCCAGAGGTTAAGAAGATACTCGCTGGCGGCCGCCGCGTCTCTTATGGGGCGCGTGCGATCAGCGATGGTGGCTGGCAGTCAGTCCCTAAGCTTGCTTTTCCTGGCGGCGCGCTCATCGGTTGTTCAGCCGGTTTGTTGAACGTGCCGCGTATTAAGGGGTCGCATACGGCGATGAAGTCCGGCATGTTGGCTGCGGATGCCGCTGTTGAGGCATTGGCCGCTCGCCGCGAACATGACTCGCTGACATCTTATCAGACAGCTTATGAAAATAGTTGGATTTACAAAGAATTGCGAATGGTACGCAACGTTCTGCCGCTGGTCGAGAAATACGGCAATGTGGTGGGAACGGCGCTTGCCGGTATCAATATGTGGCTGGAGAATTTTGGTATTCGCATGCCGTTCACGATGAAGCATCATCCGGACCATAAGGCGCTTAAAAAGAAAAACACCGCCGAACGTATCGACTATCCGAAGCCCGATGGCGTGTTCAGCTTTGACCGTTTGTCATCTGTGTTCTTGTCGAACACTAACCACGCCGAAGATCAGCCAATTCACCTGCAGGTCAAAGATATGGATCTTCAGAAAAACAGCGAGTTTATGGAGTTTGCTGGGCCATCAGCGCGCTATTGTCCTGCAGGTGTGTATGAGTGGATTGAGGAAGAAGGCAAAGATGCGCGTTATCAGATCAACGCCCAGAATTGTGTGCATTGCAAAACTTGCGACATCAAGGATCCGAACCAGAATATCAACTGGGTGACGCCAGAGGGCGGTGGTGGACCGAACTACCCCAATATGTGATTGGGGTAGCGCTTGGGCTGTTGGCCAGGGTTTAAAGGCGTTTTGTGGATCATTCTGAAGTTGCCTTTGCAAAAATCAATCTTGCCCTGCATGTTCGGCGGCGACGGGCAGATGGCTTTCATGATATAGAGACTTTGTTTGCGTTTGCGCAAGGTGGCGACGTTTTAAATGCGCATGTTTCAGATGCATTGAGCCTTGAAATAGACGGGCCATTCGGGAGTGGTCTCGCTGCAGATGATACCAATCTGGTGCTTCAGGTAGCTGCATTGTTACAGTCGCATTTTGGAGTATCGCATGGCGCAGCCATTCGGCTTGATAAGCAACTGCCCATTGCTTCGGGCATTGGTGGTGGTTCCGCAGACGCCGCGGCTACAGCACGGCTTCTGAACCGACTTTGGGGATTGAATTTATCCGAACAAGCAATGGCCGACATCCTCGCACCCTTGGGAGCAGATATTCCCGCTTGCGTATTTAGCCGCCCAAGCTTTGGCAGCGGCACTGGTACGGACCTTGTGTTTTTGGACGATAGCAGCATCACCGCAAGGTATTTGCTGCTGGTAAACCCGCTTCAGTCGGTTTCGACGGCAGCTATATTCAAGGCATGGGCTGGTGTTGATGGCG
>CALGEE010000579.1 GCA_937881525.1 uncultured Sphingomonadales bacterium
GACTTGAAAAATGGCCGCATCGGGTCAACAATCAAATTCTCAAGAAAAAAAGACGAAGTTCAATTCGAGCCTATGCTGTAAAATGAACCAAAACGCAAAGATAGGATGACACAATGCCCAGACCTATCTTGATTTTCGTGCGCTTTGTGGACCGGCTGAACTATGGTGTCGGCCGCTTCGCGATGTATCTTTTGTACGTCCTTATGGCAATACTGCTTTGGTCTTCGATGTCCAAAATTATCCAAGCGCCCGCGATATGGACACTTGAGATGGCCCAGTTCATGATGGTGGCCTATTACATCCTGGGTGGGCCATATTCGATGCAATTGGGCAGTCATGTGCGCATGGATCTGGTCTATGATGCCTTATCCGACCGTCGCCGTTTATGGTGGGATGCATTCACAATTTTCGTGCTGATCTTCTATCTTTGTGTGATGCTTTACGGAGCAGTTCAAAGCACCGCCTATTCGTTTGGATTGAAATATTATGCTGTTGAAATTTCGTGGCTGCCCTTTGATATTCCCTGGGGCAAGACTGGGTTCATGGAGCGCAATCCGTCTGCCTGGCGCCCTTATCTTTGGCCAATCAAGTTGGTGATGGTTTTGGGATTTTTCCTCATGATCCTGCAATCACTTTCCTTCTTCTTCCGCGACATTGCCGCTCTGCGCGGGGTGAAAATCTGATGCCGAATGAATACATCGCCATTTTGATGTTCTCGACTATGATGTTGTTGATGATGACCGGGCAGCGTGTGTTCGGTGTTATTGGCTTTGTAGCTGTTGTCGCGTCGCTGGCGCTTTGGGGAACAGGCGGGGAGAGTCTTGGGTTTTCGGCTACGATCAAGCTGATGAAATGGTATCCGCTGCTGACGCTGCCCATGTTTGTCTTTATGGGCTATGTGATGTCGGAAGCCCGACTGGCAGATGATCTCTATCGAATGTTCCATGTTTGGATGGGGCCGGTACCGGGGGGGCTTGCCATTGGCACCATCTTACTCATGGTGCTGATTTCGGCAATGAACGGGCTTTCGGTTGCAGGTATGGCTATCGGGGCCACTATCGCGCTGCCCGAACTGCTTCGGCGCAACTATGACAAGGTAATGGTCACGGGGGTTATTCAGGCCGGGTCTTCTCTTGGCATCCTTATTCCGCCTTCGGTGGTTCTGGTGCTATATGCCATGATAGCACGTCAACCAGTGGGGCAATTGTGGCTGGCTGGGCTGTTTCCAGGGCTTTTGATGGCGACACTGTTCATCGTCTATATCTGGATCCGATGCAGAATTACTCCGTCGCTTGGCCCGGTGCTGAGCGAAGAAGAGCGGAGCCAGATCCCGAATGCTGAAAAATACCGTTTGCTGTTGGCCGGTGCGCTACCTCTGGTGATCTTTTTTGTGATGATGTTCCCCTTCGTTAAAGGCTATACCAGTCTTGTCGAAAGCTCTGTCATCGGGGCGGTGGCCACGGTCATCGGGGCCGTATGGAAAGGCCGCTTCACTCGCGCAGTGTTTGAGACGACGACCCGCATGACGCTGGCGATTTCGTGTATGTTCATGTGGATCATCCTTGCCGCCCTCAGTTTTGGCGCGGTGTTTGATGGACTAGGTGCAGTGAAGGCGATCGAGAGCTTCTTCGTTGGCGATTTGGGCCTTGGCCCGTGGGAAATCCTGATCATGATGCAGCTGTCGTATCTGATAATGGGCATGTTTCTGGATGACACCGCTATGCTGGTTATTGTTGCCCCTCTTTATGTCCCACTAGTGGGTGTACTGGGATTTGATCTTATCTGGTATGGTGTACTTTACACTATCACTTGCCAGATTGCCTATTTGACGCCACCCTTTGGCTATAATCTGTTCTTGATGCGCGCCATGGCTCCAAAAGAGATCACGATCATCGACATCTATAAATCCATCACCCCCTTCGTTCTGGTGATGGTTCTAGCACTAGTGTTGGTGATCGTCTTCCCGCAAGTCGCCCTTTGGCTGCCCAACTACGTTTACGACAAATAAAACCAGATGAGGGGCGGCAAACCGTCTCCAACTTTCATCCACCCAACAGACCGGAGGTCTATCAGATGACGACAAGACGCAAGTTCCTTACCAGCGGTGCCCTCGCGGGTGCCGCAACCATTGCCGCGCCAGCAACCCTTCACGCGCAAACAGCCATCAAATGGAGGTTTCAGACCTACGCCGGCGCAACACTTGGCCAGTTCACCACCAAACCGGTAATCGATGCGATCAACGCCGCCGCCAAGGGTGAGTTGGAGATAGAACTGTTCTATGCAGATCAGTTGGTTCCTACCGGCGAGCTGTTCCAGGCTCTCCAATCAGGCACAATCGACGCCGTGCATTCGGACGATGACAGCATGGCGGCGCCGGTTGATATCGCCGTCTTCGGCGGCTATTTCCCTATGGCTACCAAACATGCGTTGGACGTGCCGGTGCTTTTCGAACAATATGGCCTGCGCCAGATCTGGGAAGAAGCCTATAAGGAAGCCGGTGGCGTTGTGTGGCTTTCGGCTGCTGGGCAAGACCCCTGCAACTTCAATACAAAAAAACCGATCCGGTCGGTTGCTGACCTGTCGGGGCTGAAAGTTTACACCTTCCCGACCGCAGGGCGCTTCTTGGCGCAATTTGGTGTGATCCCAGTCACCATCCCCTATGAAGATGCCGAAGTTGCCGTACAAACTGGCGAGATGGACGGCATGGCCTGGTCGGGCATCACTGAAGATTACACCGTGGGTTGGGCGGACGTGACCGACTACATCACAACCAACAACATTTCAGGTGCCTGGATTGGTTCGATGTATGTGAACGAGGAAAAATGGGCCGAACTGCCCGATCACCTGAAGTCAGTCGTGCGCAATGCAATCGAGGCTGGGCACCACTACCGCAACCAATGGTATTGGGGCGGTGAGGCCAAGCTGCGCGCCACCGGCACGAAGCTTGAGCTCACTTCTATACCGGCCGCGGAATGGCGTGAAGTCGAAAACGCGGCGCTCGTATTCTGGGACGAAATTGCCCAGCAATCTGAACGTTCGGCGAAAGTTGTGCAGATCTTCAAGGATTACAACGCAATCACCGCAAAATCAGGCACTCCGTACACTTGCCTTTAAAGTCAGTGACACGGAACATGTGGGGCAGGCATCAGTTTGCCCCACATGCTGGTGCAGCGGACAATATCATGGGATCACAAGCCCCGCCATTTGTGACTTGTTTTACCCCGGGCAAGGATTATGCGGCTTTCATTGGCGACGTCGCCCTGTCGATGCTGTACTTGGTAGGGATGGTGTCCTACAGTTTTCAGTCAGTCTTGTTCTCGCGCCTGCGGTTTGACTTTGGCTGGTTCCTCTGCAGCAGTGGGCAGGAGGAATTTTCTGTGACTGGTCGCAGGCGTCGCAATAAGGACGAAAACCAACGAGGAATTGCAACCGTGTGCAGCATTGAATGCAGTACGGACAATTGAAAACATAGGATAGGCGGCTATGGGAAGACTATCAGGAAAAGTGGCAATCATTTCGGGTGGGGCCACGGGTATGGGTGGGGCCGCAAGTCTGCTCTTCTCAGCCGAAGGGGCAAAAGTTGCCATTCTCGATCTGAATTTTACCGAGGCGCAGGCGCGCGTGTCTGAAATTACCGCCAAGGGTGGTCAGGCCGTCGCCATCGCGTGCGATGTTTCTGACTCAGTACAGGTCACAGCGGCCGTTAATCAAGCGACACAGGCGTTGGGGCCGATCACAGTTTTGTTCAACCACGCAGGCACCATAGTCATCAAGCCATTCCTGGAAACAACCGAGGAGGAATGGGACTGGCTGCATGCCGTGAACGTTAAGTCGATGTTTCTGGTTACCAAAGCTGTGCTGCCGGGCATGATCGCTGCAGGCGGTGGGTCGATTGTGTGTACATCATCCATCAGCGCCGTCGCTGGCACGCCGATGGAGGTGCTGTACGACACCACCAAGGGTGCTGTCCACATGTTTGCCCGTGCCATAGCAGTGGAATTCCGTGATCGTGGCATCCGTTGCAACGCCATCTGCCCCGGTTTCATTGAAACCCCGCATGGGTTGCGTGAAGTTCGCGATTTGCAAGCCTTTGGCGTCGATATGTCAGCGGAGGCGATTACGACTGCCCAAGGCCGCATAGGCACAGCAGTTGAGGTGGCACAAGCTGCGCTGTTTCTGGCAAGCGATGAGGCAAGTTTCGTGAATGGCACGCATCTTTTTGTTGATAACGGCTTCACTGCGATCTAACAACTTTATCTGTCACTCTGGTGTAACTTCCTCTCCAGCCCCCACTTCATATCCCCCTTGTTGATAGAGGTTCTGGGACGTGCGGCCTCATGTTGAGAGATTGATGAGGCAGCCTAATGTAATTGCACTCAGCCAGCCAAGCAGTAATCATTTGCGAGCTGATTTCACTTGATGCCTAATTTGCAGCAATCACACTTCAGCCCTCAAACCGAAAACCCACCTGACACCTCCGCACGCCCGCGCGAGGCTAAACAGCCAAAGCAAT
>CALGEE010000580.1 GCA_937881525.1 uncultured Sphingomonadales bacterium
TCGAAAATAACACACTCGCGATAGCAAAATCAGCGAGCCACTTGGGGAATGGGGGCTAAGCGGGCTCGGGCCGACATTTGGTTTGGACATAGGGGATTGGGCCCCGAAACTGGGGTGTTCAGATCATCAAACATGGGAGCGCCTTTCGGGTTGTTGCCCAATATGGGGCCGGTCAGGCGCTGGTATTCAAGTCAAAACAATGGCTTGAAGGATTGCTGCGCGGGCCTGCGTAAGGGAACGGGTTTGCGTCGCGCGGACCTTCAGTGCCGTGTGGCCGACTTCACTTGGGAATCGGTTTCGAGTTTGAGCGCTGCGTTCCAGAGTGGCGTCTTGGTGAACATGCTCTCCTGCGATCGGAACGATTTTGCGGGTCGCGTTTCCTGCAAAAGACCGGTCCAGATTAATGGGCGCAGGACTTGTGTGTAGAGGTTGCCCATCACAACGTCGTATGAGGGGAAATGCTCTGGCTCAGGGTCGCCATAGAAGGTGCGCCTTAGATCGGCACCCAAGGCTCCGTTCTCGGATTCTACATTCAGAACATTCAAGAAGATGTTCCAGTTCATCATAATTTCCACGTCCCGGAAGCGGGTCCATGCACTGTGATCAATCTCGAAGAGATAGAAGGGCGCGATGATGCCGAATAGGCGACCCGGCTGACCGATAAGTTCGGTCCCTGCCTTGGTCAATTTGAACTGACCCTTGTAATGCCGTCCCATTTTCAATGTGGTTAGCAGGAAGTGAATATCGACGAGTGGCATGAAGTCCTGCTCGTTCAGGACCTTATTCACGGAGAAAAGATCCGCTTCCGTGTGGCCCGGCCAATCAAATTCAGCGGCAGCCCAATGAACGAAATTGCGTTTGAAGCCTTTCGATTGTGTCAGGCCGATCGTCCCGTGCTCTTGGAGATAAGAAAAGGTTTTCTGGAAACCGCGCAAAAGTGGCGAGAAGACCAGTGCGGGTTCGTCATCCGATACGTGCCGAAATTCGATCATCATGCCCCTCTATGCCAGCCATTCGTCCAGCTTGGACCAGCGCCGTCGACCTGACACGTTCTTCACGGCGATGGCCACCGCCTTGCGTTGGCCGATGATTACCACTAGGCGCTTGCCACGAGTAATACCGGTATAAAGCAAGTTGCGCTGAAGCATGGCGTAATGCTGCGTCAGGACCGGGATGACGACGGCCGGGTACTCCGATCCCTGGCTTTTGTGAATCGTTGCGGCGTAGGCCAGTACCAGCGTATCAAGTTCTCCGAACAGGTAGGTCACGGTCCGACCGTCGAAGCTGGCGGTCAGTTCTTCTTCGGCGAGATCGACGCCCTCAACATAGCCGATGTCGCCGTTATAGACTTCC
>CALGEE010000581.1 GCA_937881525.1 uncultured Sphingomonadales bacterium
CGGGGGCATTTGTGGGGTAAACCAGTTGTGACCGTGAATCATGGTCTCGACATGTTGAAAGCCCATATATGGGCCGTACCAGTCGTCATCGTAATCTTCAGATGATAACACGCTTTCCGGTGTGCCTGTCTTGTGCCGCGCATCATAGCTCGAAAAATGCGCCTTACCGAAAAAGGCCGTATCGTACCCTTGCGATCCCAGAGTGCCCGCAAAACCCCTTTCGCCGACCTCTGGATCAAGATCGATACCGTTGTCATGCACACCGTTGGTCCGGCATAGCTGGCCAGTCAAAATGGACGCCCTAGAGGGCTGACACACGGGCGATGGGCAAATGGCCGACGTAAACCGCGTTCCCTCCGCCGCCAACTGATCCAGATGCGGCGTTCGCACCTTACGGCCTTCGACGCCCAGACAATCGCCGCGATGTTGGTCAGATGTGATAAAAATAAAATTGGGCTGGGTCATGATCGTTCCTGACGATTAGTGGGAAATAAAGACGGGAAGAGTTGCATGGGCGAGAATGTAATTTGTCGTCCCGCCCAACAGTCGTTCACGGAATACGGAGTGTTCATAGGCCCCCATTACAAGCAATCCTGCATTCACACTTGTGCAATACGCGAGGATGTCTTTGCCCGTGCGGCCAGCTTTCTTTTCCTTGCGCACACGTTCAACGGTGATGCCGTGGCGTGCCAAAGATGTGGCAATGTCGATCCCTTCAAGAGGCTGGCGAACAGAACCATCATCAACGCTCAGGACATCGACGCGCTGTTTGGTTTCCAGTATCTGCATCGCATCCGTTACCGCGCGGGTAGCAGCACGCTGGCCGTCCCATGCGATGACCGCCGTCTCGTGAATACGTTCAGGGTGATGTCCGCGCGGCACGACCAGAACCGGTCGACCACTACGCAGAGCAATATTTTCGGGGTGTAGCTCCAGATCGGGCTGTTCATGGATCGCGTCATAGCGGCCCACGAGCGTCAAGTCATACATGCGGGCGTATTTCGCGACGGTGGCATCCGCATTACCATAAAGTGAGATCCAATGCAGGTTCTCCGCACTGACTTGTTCGCCCGTCACTGCGTAAAACTGCGCTTGAGTATCCTGCTCGTTCTGAGTGATCCGATCAGCAATCGTCTTTCGCACGTTTTCGGGCACCCATGCATGTTGACTTAGCTTCTCGTGCTGGCCTGCGTGCGCCAACAACCCGGTGACATGGCAGCCGTACTTCCGATGCATCAGCATGGCCATATGAACTGCTGCATCGCTGCTTTCAGTTCCGTTGTAGGCCACAAGAATATTTTTAATTGCCACGACGCACGCTCCTCAAGACACTTCGGAGGACATAGCAACGTCCTGTTTTTGCTTACGGGAAAAGAAAATCACAACAAGTACCGATATCGCCAGAAATACAATGGAGGTGCCACTGCGAAACAAAAAGAACGGATCTGCGTCGGACACGGCAAAGGCCTGACGCATTGCTGTTTCCAAGTTGCCCGCCAAGATGAACGCAATAACGAAGGGCAATATCGGCATCTTAATTTTCCGCATCACGTAACCTAGCAGTCCGAACGCTAGTAGAAAATAAACTGCCAACATGTCTGTCTCTTGGACGTAGACCGCCGTAATCGTAAGCAAAAAGACCATCGGCATCAGAACCCGTTTGGGCACTCGTGCCATTATCCCAACCCATCGCATGAACTGACCGCCAATTGTCCAATTCAAAATATTGCCGATCATCATGGTTGTGAACAGACCGAAGGCGATCACCAGCTCCGGATTTACTTCTTCTACTGTAAAACGGAACACGCTGGGTCCGGGATTAAAGCCCCCAATCGACTCCGCAGCGAGGATCAAAAAGACCGCACTTACATTGCCCGGAATGCCGAGACTCAACACTGGAATTAGGTTCGAGCCAGAGACAGCGCTGTTCGCGGCTTCCGTAGCGGCGACCCCTTCTGGGGTGCCCTCACCAAAAGGAACTGGACCTTTGTGCATTTTTTGACCCGTAGCATAACCCAATGTTGCGGCAAGCGTGGACCCGATTCCAGGCAATGCCCCGATCACGGTGCCTACCACCGCGGAAACACTTATATACGGCAACAAAACGCGTCGCTCACGCCATGACAGACCGTTGTCGCCGGATTGTTTGAATTCAGAAGCCATCCTGTCGGATCGCCGGTCACGCCAGATTTCCTCGAATGAATGTA